>JAZLFU010000270.1:0-2207 GCA_045615915.1 Oscillospiraceae bacterium | reverse complement strand
CGTTTATCACGAGCTTATAAAGAAGCAGCTTCCGTTTTTTGCAAACGATCCGTTCTGCCGGGGTAAGCTTTTAAAACTTACGGATGATCATAAAAAGATACTGGCGGAAGCGGATCCTCTTTTGACGCTGAAACAATGGGCGCTTCAATGGTTTTTTGATAAAAAACAAATGCTTTCGCTTGTCGTTGATTCCGAAAACACCGCCGCTCTTTCCGACGAAATAGAAATTATGAGCAATCCCCAAACGATAAACAGCAAAAAACGCCACATATTGAAAACCGTTATAGATCTCATAAACCGGGAACAAAATAATACGTAAAATAAAACTGCGGAGGCCTGCACACAGCAAGCCTCCGCTATTTTAAAGCCGAAACCCGGTACCGAAAGTCCGGCACAGTCCATACTATGCCGAAAAAAGCAATTTGTTTTTCCGTATTCAAACTGCAAAAATTCAGCCGGAAATCATTCGTTTTTATCATTTCTTATACCGGAAAAGAAATCCGTAAGAAGCTTCGCACATTCGTTTTTCAAAACTCCGCAGGAAATTTCCGGTTTATAACTGTTCGGGATTTCAAAAAGATTTATTGCCGAACCGCAGGCGCCGTTTTTCAGATCCTTTGCGCCGTATATTATACGCCTCACCCTTGAATTTATTATCGCGCCGGCACACATGGGGCAAGGTTCGAGAGTAACATACAGATCACATTTCCAAAGCCGCCATCCGCCGAGCTTTTTACAAGCTTCGTTTATGGCGCAGATTTCCGCATGGCAAAGCGCGTTCTTTTCCTTTTCTCGGAGATTCATTCCGCGGCCAACTATCTCTCCGTCCCAAACTGCGACTGCACCGACTGGTACTTCTCCAAGTTTTGCCGCTTCTTCGGCAAGGGCTATCGCCTCGCGCATATAATCCTCATCGGTCAAACGAAACACCTCCGATTTTAAATAAATGAAAGATATTTCAGAGATTTAACTAGCATCACTACCGCCGCGATCACGAATACCGGCGAAAGCGAAAAATATTTTACCCTCTCCGGAAGCGGAAGTACTCCCCGGTAACCGTTCAGCCTGAACAAATCCTTATGGTTTTTTATGAGCATTAAAAGGGCAATAAATCCCATAACAATATAAAGGATATCGAAAGCCATATTGATTACCGAGCTTGCCTCAAAACCGCTGTCTTCCATATAGAAATCTATAAGCGTAGCCGTTCCGTTATTTATCAGATGAATTATAACTCCAACCCAAAGTGAACCGGAACGCATTACGAAATATCCGATACAAAGCGCCATAATAAACGCATACGGCATTTGAATGAAATTCATGTGAAGCATTCCGAAAAGCAGGGATGAAATTATCAGCGCAAAAGTATCTCCGAAGGGACGCAGGCTTTGCATAACCGCTCCGCGCAAAAACATTTCTTCAACGAACGCCGGAATTATTACAGCGGTAATAAAATACGCTATCCTTCCCGAAAGCGTTTCCGGAGAATAACTTTCCGGCTGGCTCGCCTCCAATCCGAAAGTCCTGAGCGCCAGATAAAACCAGTTTGTGGAATAAGTCGCAATCGTTATCATCGCAAGCCCGATAAATATTCCGCCTTTCCCCATATCCGAATTTATCGGATTAAACGGAAGAGCCTTTTTCGGAGGTATACCCACGATTGCGATATGTATGAAAAGCGGCGGCAAAAGAGAGAAAAGATAAACTGCCGCATTCATCACTTCTATCGAAATTTCGTTCAGATAAAGCGCTCCGCTGTAAGCAAGCGAAGGCACAATTATTTCCGCCGCCTTATAAATAAAACTCGAAGAAATAAAAGAAAGCAAGACATAAAGAATAATCGCGGCACCTATTGAGTTAGCCGTTCTTTTTACAAGACTTTTTTCCCTGATGTATCTCGGTTCAAAAAACGGATTATAAAAACCGCTTCCGACAGAGTATGACGGAACGGAATTTTCCGCTCTTTTTTCGTTTTGAAAATCCGTTTTAAGCCCTCCTTTCGTAAAAAACAAGCAAAAACAATTATATATAATTCAAAGTATAATATTCTAAACTATGCTATATGATGAATACATTTTCAGCAAATGGCTTTGTTATGCGGTTTTTGTGATTGCAGTATGTGATATTTATGTTTATATTTACAAAAACATATTCACTTTATAAAATTTTGTCCGTCCTCATAAACAAAATGTAATCCATATTTTATT
>JAZLFU010000269.1:0-1822 GCA_045615915.1 Oscillospiraceae bacterium | reverse complement strand
GTAAGTGAAAGCAAAAGCACCGTAATATCCGTTGAAAGATATGCCGTTGATATTTTGCATTTAAACTTCTTCGATATTGACAGAGCAAGAGCATCGTCTCCGGCACAGGCTCCTCCCTGTGATACCACAATACCCGCTCCTATTCCGACAAATACAGCTCCTATTATAGCCGCAGCAAACGGCATTCCGCTCATATCCGGCAAAAGCGGAGGAAAAAGTTCAAGCAAAGCATAAAATCCGGCAAAACCGACCGTTCCCACTGCCGATTTCAATATGAACTCCCTGCCGAGAAAATATATTCCGAGCGCATAACATATTCCGTCAAGGAAAGGTGCCGTTGCTGCCGGAGAAATATTGAACCAATGGTCTATCAAAAGCTCAATTCCCCAAATACCGCCTTCGGTAATAACCGTCCTCGAATGGATATTATACATTCCGAAAGCAAGTATAAAAGCCCCGGCAAGAATATAAACCAAGTAATTATATTTTTTTATTGCATCTTTCAATTTACGGTTTTCCTTTGTAAGTATCAGTTAAATCCACGGAAACCTTTACCTATGATCTCACTGCTATTTGTTATCATAATAAATGCTCCGGGATCAATTTCTTTTACGTATCTGCGAAGATTTACTGCCTGACTTCTTTTCATAACGGCAAGAATTACGCTTTTTTCCTTATGGGAATACGCACCCTCCGCTTTATAAATAGTCGCGCTGCGGTTCAAGCTTTGGTGAATATAATCGCATATCGGCTGCGGATTTGCCGTTACAATGGTAAAATATTTGCAAAGGTTAAAGTTTTCTATGGCGCTGTCTATTACAAGAGTTTTCGCCAAAAGACCGGTTATTGAAAAAAGTCCCGTTTCAAAATCAAATACAAAAAACGCGCTTACTGCAATCAAAAGGTCAACAACAAAAATTGCACTTCCGATTTCAAGAGTCGTATATTTTTTCAATATCATAGCCACTATATCCGTACCGCCGCTTGAAGCATCCATATTGAAAAGGATTGCCGAAGCAACTCCCGGAACGGCAACCGCAAAAAGGAGTTCCATAACCGGTTGATCGGTTACCGGAGCGGAAAGTGGAAAAAATTTATCAAGGAGTGAAATTCCAACCGTTGAAAGTGTGCAGACAAAAACAGTCTTTTTGGCGAATTCCTTTCCCATTACCACAAGTCCTATGACCATAAGGCCGATATTCATTACAAGGTTAAGCGTACTTGCCGAAACAGGAACAAATCTTGCCAAGATAATCGAAAGGCCGGTAACTCCGCCGAAAGTAAAGTTATTCGGATATTTAAAAAGCCAGGTTCCAACAGCAATAAGAACGGAAGAAGCCAAAAGCTCAAAAAACCTTAACAGAGATTGAGCATCATATTTTTTAGATTCCATTGTCTTTTCTCCTTTTTATATAACCTGGAAAATATAGAATTTAAGGTAGTTTGTTTCGGGAACGTTCCACAATATAGGGTGATCCGGAGCCTGTTGTCTTGCCTCAATCTGGCGAAGTTCAACGGATGCATCTTTTGCCGCAGAACGGAGCATTTTGATAAAAAGATCTTCCGTCATAAAATGTGAGCATGAGCACGTTGCAAGATATCCGCCTCTCGGGAGCATTTTCATAGCGCGAAGGTTTATTTCTTTATATCCTTTCGATGCGTTTTCAACCGTTTTTCTTGATTTCGTGAATGCCGGAGGATCAAGAATAATAAAATCATATTTTTCGGGAGATTTTTCAAGCTCCAGAAGCAAATCGAATACGTCTTTTGCAACAAAGCTCATTTTTCCGTCCAGCCCGTTTATTTCGGCGTTTTTCTTTGC
>JAZLFU010000268.1:0-8173 GCA_045615915.1 Oscillospiraceae bacterium | reverse complement strand
ATACGGACGAATCGCTTCCGCCACTTTCGGGAAAAATTCCTCTCTTTTTCCATCAAAATCAATTATGAGAAACATATGAGGTTTTTCTTCCTCCCCTTTTTTGCATAAAAGAAAATACGCTTTATATACATTATCTTTTCCGGAAAAAAATCCGTTTAGAGCCGCCAAAACCGTTTCCGGAACTGTTTCCGGCTTTTTCAGCATCATTTCTTCTCCTGCCGGATTTTTTCTCATTTCAAATTTTTGCGGCTGTTCACCTTTTCCCTTATTTATTTCCAGAGAAACGGATTTCCCATTCGGATTTATGGTTATTCCCACAAAAGCTCCTTTGCTTGCCTCAACCGCTTTTTCGAGCTTCATAAAGGGAATGATTATCGCCTTATCTTTCGGAAGCGGACTTTTGCAAAATGCCTCATAGCTTGAAAAAGCCGCGATCATTTTCCCTTTTCCGTTCACGTTGAGCACACAAAGCTCGTGCTCATTTCCGTTTGACGGAACGAGGAATTCAGCTCCTCTTGCCTCCTTGATAAATTCGCCCAATACGCTTTCTCCGTTACCGGCAGCAAGTTCATCAACCGTTTTATCAACGTCTATTCCGTTATTGAAGTTTTCTATTGAACGCGGCATAAAAATCCTCCTACTTATACTTTTTCCATCGTATCTAAAAGCTTTTTAATATCGTTTGGAATTTCCGAAACGAAATCCATCTTTTTCCCGGTTATAGGGTGTTCAAACGAAAGTCTTATTCTGTGAAGCGCCTGTCTGTCAATAATATCTCTTTTCCCTCCGTAAAGTTCATCTCCGCAAAGAGGATGACCGAGATATGAAAAATGTACCCGTATCTGATGCGTTCTTCCTGTTTTGGGAAGTACCTTCGCCGCAAAGATATTATTTCCTTTCGCTACTACCTCATACTCCGTATATGAAGGTTTTCCGTTTTCACCTACAAATCTTCTGCAAGCGGAAGGGTTACTGTCATCTATTGGTTCATTGATAACTCCGGATAAGTTTTCCAAAGTTCCCTCCGCCACCGCAAGATACTCTTTTTCCATTTGAGCATCTGTGAGCACCGCGGCGGAATGTATATTCTTCGCCACAACGACCAAGCCGGAAGTATCCATATCCAGCCTTCCTATGACACGGAATTTTGATGACGGATAATGCGCCGCATAATAATTTGCGAGCGTATCCGTCTGGTGGCTTTTTGCAGGATGAACGGGCATATGCGGCGGCTTATCAAATACAATTATATCTTCGTCTTCATATATTACCGGAACGGAAATATCATAGTTCGGCGCATCAAATCCGCTTCTTTCCGGTATTTCAACCGTAAGCAGTTCTCCGCTTTTTATCTTGTCTATGGTGCGTATCGGAATTCCGTTAAGCTTTATAGACTCCGGACTGTGGCGAAGCTTCACTATAAGGGCATAAGAAAACTGTTTATCTCTTCGAAGAAAATTTGCGGCAGTCTTTCCGTCATCGGCTTCTTCAATAAGATATTCGAGCGTTCTCATTTACTTTCACCACTTCTCCGATAAAGATAAGGACGTTTACTTAAAAAGCAAACGCCCGTTATTGCAAATTATTTTTTAAGAAGATCTCTTATTTCGGAAAGAAGCTTTACTTCTTCACTGGGCTCTGCCGGTGCTTCTTCTACAGCTTCCTCAACTTTGGCTTCTTCTTTTGCTTTTCTTGCTTCGGCAATGGTCTTTGCTTTATTGAATGCTTTTATTACAAGGAAAACGACAAATGCCACCATAACAAAATCAATAATAGTGGACAGGAAAGAACCCAAAGCTATAACTACCGCTTCTTTTGCCACTTCACCGGTAGCGGCATCAATTTCAGCCTCCGCAAGAGTTACATTTAACTTTGCAAGGTCAATTCCTCCGATAAGCCATCCGAGGAAAGGCATAAATACTTCGTTTACAAGGGAAGTTGTTATCTTGCCGAAAGCTGTGGCAATGATAACACCGACTGCCATATCAAGGACATTGCCTTTTGAAATGAACTCTTTAAATTCTCCGATAAAGCCTTTTGCTTTATTTTCGATATTTTTTACTTCTTCGATTTCTTTCATCTTACGTATCTCCTTTTTAATTATTTTTCCACGTTGATGGTGCAAGCAGAATAAGAACCGGGAATATTTCAAGCCTTCCTATGAGCATAAGAGCGGAAAGGAGAAGCTTAATGGCATCATTAAAAATGTTGTAATCGCCGAAATGTCCTACCAAGCCGAAGCCCGGCCCGACATTGTTGAAGCTTGAAAGCGCGGCGGAAAGCGAAGTTTCCATATCAAAACCGTTCGCCATAATCGCAAGAGAAGACAAAACAAGTATAATAAAGAATGTTGCCATATATACGGTTATATATCCTCTTGTTTCTTTATCCACTATCTTTGATTCGAATTTTACCATGCTCACGTCATGAGGATGAGAAAGCTGACGGACCGATTTTTTTATAAGCTTTAATCCTATGATAATTCTGCTGAGTTTAAGTCCGCCGGCAGTTGAACCCGCACAGGCGCCGGTAAACAGAAGTAAAAACAGAATAGCTTTGCTGAGCCCCGGCCAATCCATATAGTTTGTTCCGTAAAAACCCGTAGTGGTTATTATTGCGGTTACCTGGAAAAACGCTTTTCTTATAGATTCTCCGAAACTATTGTAATAGCTCATAACGTTGAGCCCGATAACGACCGATGACACTGCAACAAGGAGAATATATATTTTGAATTCCTCACTTGAAAAAGCTTCTTTAAAATGTCTGAATAAAAGCAAATAGTAAAGGTTGAAGTTTACGCCGAATAAAAGCATAAATATCGAAACGACCCATTCGACGTAGGCGTTGTCATATGCCGCTATACCGAGGTTCCTTACGCTGAAGCCGCCGGTACCCGCCGTTCCCATAGCCGTTGTAACCGCGTCAAAAGCAGGCACTCCGCCGAAAAGGAGAAACAACGCTTCAGCTATTGTAAGCACGGTATATATTCCGTAAAGAATAAGTGAATTTGAACGGGCTTTCGGAGCTATTTTTCCGACTGACGGACCGGGTACCTCCGCCCTCATAATATAAAGTGAATGTCCTTCCGAAATTTGAGTAAGCATAAGGAGAAATACTATTACTCCCATACCGCCTATCCAATGTGTAAATTCACGCCAGAACAGTATTCCGTGGGAAAGATTCTCGACTTCCGAAAGTATCGTTGCGCCGGTAGTTGTAAATCCCGAAACCGTTTCGAAAATGCAATCCACTATGTTCGAAATAGAACCGCTGAAATAAAACGGAAGCGCTCCGAAAACAGATATGAAAAGCCAACCAAGTGAAACGGAAATAAATCCCTCTCTCGAAAAGACTTTATCGTTTTTCGGTTTTTTAAATCCCAAAAGCAGAACCGATACAAGTATTACAAGTATCGTATATATAAACGAAGGAATAATACTAAATTCGCCATATAATAGGCATATAAGTATCGGAAGAAGCATAAATCCTGCTTCCGCCGACAATATCATACTGAGAATATAGCGTATCATTTTATAGTTCATTACGCTTTACCTCATTCCAAAATATCGTTTAAATCATCAATGATAATATCGGTTGTGATTACTATTACGGAATCTCCGTAATTCAATATATCATTACCGCTTGGGATAATAGTAACGTCGTTTCTAACTATTGCCGCAACGAGTACGTTTTTACGTATATTAAGATTTTTAAGCGGAATTCCAATATAATTCGCGCTTTCCCTGATAACAAATTCAAGCGCTTCAACTCTTCCGCCTACAAGGCTTCGGAGAGACTCTATCTTATTATGCGCAAGTGAATTCTGTACCGCGCGAACGTAAGAGCTTATTCTTTCGGCGGTTATCTGTTTAGGCGAAACAACGCTCTCTATACCGCTGTTTTGTATGACCTCCGGGAAAGTGAGATGGTGTATCTTTGCAATTACTTTTTCAACGTTCTTTGCCCTTGCATACATACTGTAAATTATGTTCATCTCATCAAGTCCGGTAAGGGCAACAAAGCCATCCGTATCCGCTATTCCCTCTTCGAGAAGCAAATCCCGCTCGGTGGCGTCGGCGCATACTATTGAAGTCTTCGGAAGAAGCTCCGAAAGCTCTTCACAGCGTTTTTCATCTTTCTCTATTATCTTTACGCTCATTCCCATATCGGAAAGCTGTTCGGCAACGTAATATGCCGTCATACTTCCGCCGACTATCATAATATTTTTTACCGGAGCACGGAACGAGCCGATCGCTTTAAAGAAATCCGAAATGTTTTTGGGAGAAGCGGTTATATTTATTTTATCGCCGGCTTCAAGAACAAAATCGCCTTTCGGGATATAGACTTCTTCTTTTCTGCTCACCGCACAAACGAGTATCTTTATTTTGTATTTAAGGTATACCTCTCTCAAAGAAAGTCCGCACAAAGGGCAGTCTTCCACAAGTGTATATTCAACGAGTTCAACTCTTCCGCGGCAGAATACTTCAACGTCATTCGCCGACGGGAAACGGAGTATTCTCGATATTTCGTGCGCCGCCGAACGTTCCGGGTTTACTATCATAGAAAGTCCAAGCTCTCCTTTTATCATTTCGAGCTGGCATTTGTATTCGGGATTTCTTACCCTGGCTATGGTTTTTGGTGCTCCGAGCTGGTGCGCCACAAAGCAGGCAAGGATATTTACCTCATCTGCGGAAGTTGCGGCAATAACGATATCGCTTTGCTTTACCTCGGCTTCTTTCTGAATATCCGAGCTTGCGCCGTTTCCGATTATTGTCATTATGTCTAACGAGTTTTGCAACTGGGTAAGGCGCTCTTCGCTGATATCGATAACAACGACATCATGCCCTTCTTTTACAAGCTGGAAAGCAAGAGAGCTTCCGACTTTTCCCGCGCCTATAACGATAATACGCATTTTATTTCCTTTCGGGGACTTGCGGTCCCTCATATAAATAATACAACCTATGAATTATATATCTTTTTAAAAATTTGTCAAGTATCAAAAAGCTTTTATTTCATATCCGTATTCGGCTAAAACAGGTCCTTCCGGTACAGGCTCAAAATATGCTCCTTTTGCCTTGATAAAATCATTTTTTTCATAGAATTTTATTGCCGGAATATTGGACTCCACTACAAAAAGCCGCAGATATTCAACATCTTTCTCAAGTAAAATCTTTTTTATTTCATTTATCACAAATCCGCCTATACCTTTTCCCGAGTATTCCGGAGCTACACCAAAGCGACAGAGCCAAAGTGCCTTTACTTTCCCATAGTGCCACTCAATAGAATTCTCTCCTTCTAATGATTCGCAAAGGGCAAAAGCGGAAACAAGCTTTTCTCCGTCAAAAACAACATACAATCTTTTGGATTTTATATCGTCTTCGAAAAAATCCCGCGGATAAACTTCGTCCCAAACATCTATTCCATTTTGAAGCATATTCTCAACTATTCTTGCGAACGTTTCTTTTACTATCGGCAAATCTTCCATTACTGCAAGTCTTGCTCTCATTTCGTTTACCTCAATTTTATTTTGCTTCGGGATTATCTATTTCTTTCTTCGGGACTGCCGGAACGCCAGCAACGAGAGTATTTTTCGGAACGTCTTTTGTTACAACAGCACCGCTTGCTATAACGGCACCGTCCCCTATTGTAACTCCCGGATTTATGAATGCTCCGCCACCTATCCAAACATTATTCCCTATCTTAATGGGAAAAGCAAGTTCTTCTCCCTTATCGTTAACCCTCTCACAAATCTTTAACGGATGTGTTGCGGTACAAATCGTAACGCACGGACCTACCATAACGTTATCGCCTATATTCACCGGACAGGAATCATATATAGTGCAGTTGAAATTGCAATAGAAATTATCCCCAACGGAAATATTTTTCCCTTCGCTGCATTTAAAACCATTTTCAACAAAAGCATTTTTTCCTACTTTTCCGAACAAATCTTTGATAAACTCAACTCTCTTTTCGAATTCGGAATAGGGAATGTTGCTGTATTCTGCGCACTTATCCCTTGCTTCAAACATTTCTTCCATAAACATTGAAGCTTTATACATTTTTCCGGAATCGCGTTTTTCTATTTCAATAAACTTTTGTTCTTCTTCAGTCATAGATACACACCTTCACTATAAATATTATATATATAATACTACAAATCAAGCATAAATACAAGGGTGGCGTGCTTTTCGGAGTTTTGGTTGTTGACAAAAACCTCTTTTTTAAATATCATAATAGACAGAGCGTTTTTCGGAAAGGAGACTGTAAAATGAGATATATCCAAGAATATGATTTTGACGACCACGAAGATTCGGAGCCGCTTGCCGTAAAAATCCGTATGCCGAAAAGACATATTCTCCGCAACATTTTATTGATTGCTGCCGGAATTGTTTTTCTTATTGCCGCCGGAATATTTATTTATTCCGAATTCATTTTTGATCCTCTTTCTCTCGATTTAAAAAACGATTATTCTCCTGCGATAATTGACTTTTTCCTTTTCGTAAGAAAAATTTTTTGAAATAATTAAGAGCCGCATTTATGTAACGTAAATACGGCTCCTTTTTTATTTTTGCGTATCGTATCCTTTCAGATTATTGCTTTGCCAATTCCATGAATCGCGGCACATATCGTTTATGTCTTTCTCCGTTTTCCAACCGAGAACGTTTTCTGCCTTACTTACGTCTGCATAGTATTCCGCCAAATCTCCGGAACGCCTTTTTGTTATCTTATAAGGTATTTCATGCCCGCAGGCTTTTTCATACGCAAAAAGCATTTCAAGAACGCTTATTCCGTTGCCCGTTCCGAGATTGAAAATCTCCGTTCCGGTACTGTTTTCGGAATATTCAAGTGCTGATATATGACCTTTTGCAAGATCCGTAACGTGGATATAATCCCTTACTCCCGTTCCGTCCCGGGTTGGATAATCATTGCCGAAAACGTTCAAAAGCGGAAGCTCACCTACTGCCACTTTTGAGATATATGGCATAAGATTATTCGGAATATCCCGCGGATCTTCCCCTATAAGTCCGCTCTCATGAGCACCCACCGGATTAAAATACCGAAGCAAAACCGCAGAAAAATCTTTATCGGAATAGGAATAGTCTTTAATTATCTGCTCTATAAAAAGCTTCGTCCAACCGTAAGGATTCGTACAATTACCGGTTTTCATATCCTCTCTGTAAGGTATTTCCGCCGTTTCTCCATAGACCGTTGCGGAAGAACTGAAAATAAAACGTTTTGTTCCGAACTCCTTCATTACTTCAAGCGTTGAAATTGCACAGTCGATATTATTTCTGTAATAATCAAGCGGAACTTTTACTGATTCTCCTACAGCTTTATACCCCGCGAAATGAATAACGGCATCTATTCTGTTTTCTCTGAAAACTGTTTTAAGCGCTTCTTTATCCGTAACATCAACAACGTAATTCCTGATTTTTTTACCCGTTATTGTTTCGATACGTTCTAAAACCTTCGGACTGCTGTTTGAAAAATTATCAGCTATTACAACTTCGTATCCCGCAAGAATAAGCTCAACCGCCGTATGCGAACCTATATAACCCGCTCCGCCGGTAAGGAGAATACTCATTTTCTTCGCCGCCTTTCAAATCAAATTAAACAGCTCAAGAACTCTTTCACTCAAAAATACCGAGGCACAGCTCAATAAAGCAACGGTAGTCATACCTTTCCCAAAATACGCAAAAACCAAAGCCGTAAAGAATCCTATTCCCGCAGAAATGTTGCTTGAACCGGAATAAAGCACCGCAGGAAAAGTCATTGTGGCAAGGCACACATAAGGAACGTAATAAAGAAACGATTTAATAAATCTGTTTGTTATTTCCTTTTTTACAAAAACTATCGGTATTGCCCTTATGAGATACGTTGTTACAGCCATAACAAGCGTGTAAATATACAAATTATGTTCCATTTACATTGCCTCCTTTTCATTTTCCGAAACAGGAAGCAATATTGCCGCAGTTGCCGAAACAACAACAGTAATTATTATTATTGTAAATCCGGAAGATATGTTTTTCAATACAGGCAAAATCCCGAACAACAAGCTCAAAGCCATAGCCGCAAATATAACGTAATATAGATTTTTATCAGCTTTTGCCGGCGGAATAATTATTCCGATAAACATTGCATATATCGCTACGGAAAGCGCGCTTAATATCAT
>JAZLFU010000267.1:0-4143 GCA_045615915.1 Oscillospiraceae bacterium | reverse complement strand
CGCAAGCAAAAAAGATACAGTCTTTTTTATCAAAAAAATCACTACCTTTTAAAATGAGCACCGATTTCCGGTGCTCATTTTCAGTTTTTTCTCGGATTATTAATCGCGTGATTTGAATACCCATTTCGCATAGACGGTAATGTTTTCGGTAATATCACATTCTACATAATATACTTTCTTGCCGTCTACTGTATCATAAGGCAATTCTTTATTGTTCAATTCGGTATTGTTCGGAGAATTATAATACCAACCGGCGAAGTCGAAACCTTCTTTTACGGCTTCGTTTAAGATAAGGTCTCCATCAGCCATACCGATTTTTGTGGGATTCTTTATATCCTTATTGGTGATAGGATCTTTTCTCGGAGCTTCTTTACCACCGGTAAGGTTATATTTAATCGTATAGGTTTTAAGAGAAGTCCATTTCGCGGTAAAGGTAAGTTCACCTTCTCCCATTGTTGTAAGTTTGGATACTTTTGCCTTATCGGAAAAACTCTTTTCCTTGCCGGCTACCGTTGCAGTCCATCCGGCAAACTTGCAGCCGTCTTTTACAAAGGCATTGGGGGTAAGCTGTGTTGCTACCGTATCATCAACGTTTTCAATATATGTCATTGCAGCAGGATCATTTGCGCCGTTTCCGTCAAATATTATTTTATATGTATTGGACTCAAATCCGGCATAAAGAGTATATCCCGTTCCGTCTTCTTTTACTTGGTTTATTGCTTCTATTTTATTTCCTTCGTCAATCACTTTATTATCATACCAGCCGGTAAACTTATATCCCGCTTTTTCGCAAGGATTCAAAATGATTGCTCCGCTTTTCAAATCCTCTACGCTGAACTTGGTGGGATTCTTTATCTTTGTTTCGGGATCTACTACTTCTTTTCCGCCGTTGAGGTTGTACTTTATCGTATAAGAAAGCAAAGTCCATTTCGCGGTAAAGGTAAGTTCACCTTCTCCCATTGTTGTAAGTTTGGATACTTTTGCCTTATCGGAAAAACTCTTTTCCTTGCCGGCTACCGTTGCAGTCCATCCGGCAAACTTATATCCGGTCTTCTTAAATTCATTCGCTTTAAGCTGTGTTGCTACCGTATCATCAACGTTTTCAATATATGTCATTGCAGCAGGATCATTTGCGCCGTTTCCGTCAAATATTATTTTATATGTATTGGGCTCAAATCCGGCATAAAGAGTATATCCCGTTCCGTCTTCTTTTACTTGGTCTATTGCTTCTATTTTATTTTCTTCGGCAATCACTTTATTATCATACCAGCCGGTAAATTTATATCCCGCCTTTTGGCATTGATTCAAAACGATCGTTTTGCCGTTTTCAACGTCAAGTATACTGAATTTTGTGGGATTCTTTATATCCTTATTGGTGATAGGATCTTTTCTCGGAGCTTCTTTACCACCGTTAAGAGTGTACTTAATGGTATAGGTCGTATTCGGTGTCCATTTTGCAGTAAATGTTATTTTATCATCGGTTTCCTCTTTTGCCGCTATCTTACTGATAGACGTTGTATTGCTGTACGTCTTCTCTTTTCCGTCTACCACGGCTACCCAACTCGTAAGAGCTTTGCAATCTTCCCTTGAGAACATAGTCTTATCATTCTCTTGGAACAATCCATTTATTGTAACTTTATCATCATATCCTATACCGGAAATATCTACCGGTGCGTTCTTTCCGGTACTGTCTACAAAATGTATGGTGTATGTATGCTCATCCCATTTTGCGTAGACGGTAATGTTTGCAGCAATATTACTTTCTATGTAATATACATTTATGCCGTCTACTGTATCACAATGCAATTTGCTATTGTCCGCAGAATTATACCAACCGACGAAATCGAAGCCTTCTTTTACCGGATCTCTGAGGAAAACTTTTCCTTCTACACCGCCGTCTACCACGCTGTACTTGGTAGGATTCTTCGGGATGCTCGCTCCTGTAACAGGATCTTTTGTTACTTCTTTTCCGCCATCAAGATTGTATTTGATTGTATAGGTCTTATTTGGTGTCCATTTTGCATAAAGAGTTATTTCCGCTCCATTTTCTGCGGTAAGTTTCGATACAGACGCTTTATTGGAATAAGTTTTCGTTTTTCCGTCGATTTCTGCAGTCCAGCCGGCAAATTTGCAGCCTTCTCTTGTAATTTGCGGTTCTTTCAAGTTATCCGGAAGAACATATTTCTCACTGTATTTAACTCTACCACTTGCGATACTGCCCTCTCCACCATTCGCGTCAAACTTTATTGTATATTCGTTCTCTTCCCATCCGGCATAGAGCGTATAGTTTATTGCGCTGTCCGATTCGATTATTTCTACAAATTCGCTGTCACTACACGCTTTGTCTTTAAACCAACCGTCAAAATCATAGCCGACTTTTGTGATGTGTGTATTAAGTTCAATATCGGGATCAGCGGCACTATACTTTGTGGGATTCTTTGTATAATGTTCAACAGCGCCATCCGGAGTTGTCTCTTCCGTCAATTCTTTACCGCCGTTGAGGTTATATTTGATAGTGAATGAAAGGAGTTTCCAGCTTGCGTAAAGAGTCATATCGCCGACAGAGCCTTTTGCTATCTGCGTAACCTTTTTGGAAAGAGTGGGATCGGAATACCAGCCCACGAAGGAATAACCTTTTCTTGTGGGATTGGGCACGGTAGTTCCGAATTTTATAGTTTCGGTTTCTATGTTGTAGCTCGGCGGATACTCGCTGATATCTCCTGCAATACCGTCTATGTAATTATAGGTTATGGTATATTCCGCCATTTTCCAGATTGCATAGAGAGTTTTATCTTCTTCCACAGTAAATTCTTCACCGGGATCGTAGGTCGGTTTTTCCGCGTTTTTATTTTCATCCCAGCCGATTAAATTGCAGCCTTTTTTAAGCTGTTTAATGTCAGCGCTGAGATCGGGGAGCGGAACAGGTTCGCCATAGGTTTTTATAACAGAAACAGGAGTATACGGGCCGCCATTCGCGTTAAAAGTAATCGTCTTTACGATGGCGACTTCTTCATCTTCAATTTCAGCTACGGTTACTTCATTTTCCGCGGCATTGAATACGTTTTCAGAATCCGGCTCCACGCTTATTGAATACGCGGGACATTTGTTCACAACTTCGGATTTTACTTTAAGAGTTAACTCGGCAAAAGTACCGGTTGTTATAAAATCTTTACCGTCTTTTACTCCGGAATATATCCAGTTGAAAATTATCTCTCCGGCATTTTCCGCATTTACGGCAAACTGATTTGCGTTTTTAGAAAACGTGCTTGAAATTTTGGGGGAGATTTTAGTAGTATTAACAACCTCAAAAACAGTTTTATCATATTTGACCGTAAAGAACAATGATGCCACGCCGGGGTTTTTGGTGATATTGAGTTGAAATTTGATCTCATCACCGGTCTTGTAGGTTTCTTTCGGGCTGACTATGGAAAGATCCACCACAAGCGGATCGCCTTCCGGCTCCGCTTTGAAAGTTCCGACCTCGATGCTTTCCTCTATTACCTCTTCGGAAATTTCCGGCTCCTCCGCGGTCTCTTCGAAAACCTCTTCGGTCTCTTCGACTTCTTCAGGAATTTCGGGGATTTCAACTTCTTCGGTCTCCTCGGTTTCTTCGGGAACTTCCGGCTCGGTTTCTTCCGTGGGTTCTTGCTCGACTTCCTCAGTTACCTCCGGATCTTCCAACGCTTCTTCGGGAACTTCTTCAGTTTCTTCGGTCTCTCCGGCTTCTTCGGGATTTTCCGGCTCGTCTTCCTCCGCGAGTTCTTCTTCCGGCTCCGCTATAACTTCGGGTTCTTCTTCAACGAGAAGTTCCGTATCTTTCAAAGCGGTTTCAAGCTCTTCATCCGCGAATACGCTTATAGGGAAAATTCCGACAACCATAATTGCCGCGAGCAAAAAGCTTAAAATTCTAACAGAAATTTTTTTACTGCCAGACGCTCTTTCCATAATTTCTTCCTCCTGCAAATTTGTTTTTCGATACATTATCGAAAAACTTTATATACGTTTTTATTGTCCTTGAGGCAGTTAATCGCGAAGCGATTAACAACAAACCGCCCGCTATGCGGGTGGTTTCCAAACTTAAGTAAAGAAAAGGCATCTCGTTTCTGATATAATGACAGATGTTCAAGCCGTCAAAAACAGAAA
>JAZLFU010000266.1:0-4730 GCA_045615915.1 Oscillospiraceae bacterium | reverse complement strand
TAAATAAAAAAGTGTTATAATAACTAAATCATCCATTTAAAATGGTAAATTGAAAGAGAGGCGAGGGACCTGTGGGAAAATATTTATTGAAACGTGTCCTTTTAGCAATTGTTACGGTCTTTTTGATTTGTGCAATTACATTCTTTTTGATGAATGCTATTCCGGGCGGACCATTCAATAAGGAGAAAGCGCTTAGCCCAGCAACTATTGCTGCCCTTAATGCGAGATACAATCTTGATAAACCGGTAGGCGAGCAATTCATTTTATATATGAAGAATTTGCTTCAAGGCGAATTCGGAGTAAGCCTTAAAAACGGAAGAGAAATAGCCACTATTATTGGGGAATCTTTCCCGATTTCCGCAAAGCTTGGACTTACTGCCGTTACGGTAGCACTAATTTGCGGTACCGTTTTCGGAAGTATTGCAGCGCTTATGAGAAATAAACTGCCGGATAGACTTATAGTATTTTTCTCGACTTTGTTTACGGCAGTTCCGAGTTTTGTTTTGGGTACGCTTTTGCTTTTGGTATTCAGTATTAAACTGGGCTGGGTACCGGTTTGGAGTGCAAATTCAACAAACTATGTTTTGCCGGTAATTGCTCTTGCGGCTTATCCTATGGCATATACAACTCGTTTGGCAAAGACAAGTATGCTTGATGCTCTTGGTCAGGACTATATTCGTACAGCTCAGGCAAAAGGTGTTGCAAAATGGAAAGTTATTTTTAAACATGCTTTGAGAAACTCTTTGCTTCCGGTAATTACTTATGCTGGCCCTGAAATTGCTTACATAATTACCGGTTCCATGGTTGTTGAAACTATTTTTACAATAGGCGGAATAGGTTCTGAGTTTGTAAAATCAATTACAAACCGCGATTATACAATGATAATGGCAACCACCATTTTCCTTGCAACACTTATGGTAATTGCAAATGTGATTTGCGATATCCTTTATAAAGTGGTAGATCCGCGAATTAAATATGATTAAGGAAAGGAGAGCGTAAAATGGAAGAAAAAGATGTTGATAAGTTTCCTAAAAAGCAGATTTTAAGTATGCAGCTCGACCTTTCTAAATTTGAGAAAGCGACCGAGGAAGAAAAACGTCAGCAGGATGTAATGAGCGAAAGCACAACATTCTTTAAAGACGGTATGAGAAGACTTTCGAGAAATCATTTGGCAATGGCAAGTATTATCATTCTTTGCGCTATCATTATTATGATAATAGTTGCTCCTATGGTAGTTCCTTACAGATATGATGAGATTCTTTCTGTAAACGGAAAACGTGATAAAGGTGCAAAAAACCTTGCTCCTTTTGAGTATAGCGAACTTGAACAGTCATATATCGAAAACGGCGGAGAACGTTTCCCTCATATTTTCGGTACGGATGAACAGTGTCGCGACTATTTTATACGTGTTATTTACGGAACGAGAGTTTCACTTGTAGTCGGACTTTTTGCAAGTATCATTGTTTTGATAATAGGTATGATATACGGAAGTATTTCCGGATATGCCGGCGGAGTGGTTGACCTTGTAATGATGAGAATAGTCGACCTTATTTATTCACTTCCGGATATGCTTGTTATTATTTTGCTTTCCGTTGTACTTAACCAGATATTGGTATTCAAAAGCGGTTCTTTCCTTGCTTCTCTAGGTACCAATATGGTTTCACTTTTTATAGTTTTCGGTATGCTTTATTGGGTAGGTATGTCGCGCTTGATCCGTGCTCAGATTCTTTCCATTAAAGAAAATGATTACATTTTGGCCGCACGTTCTATTGGAGCGAAGCCCGGTCATATCATTCGTAAACACATTCTCCCGAACTGCCTTTCTGTTATTATTATTTCAACTGCTTTGCAGATTCCTTCTGCAATATTTACAGAAAGTTATTTGAGTTTTATCGGACTTGGAGTACAGGCTCCTATGCCTTCACTTGGATCTCTTGCAAATGGGGCCCGCGGCGGATTACAGAGTTATCCTTCAAAGCTTGTATTCCCGGCACTTATGATATGCCTTATTGTTCTTAGTCTTAACATCCTTGGCGATGGCTTAAGAGATGCTTTTGACCCTAAATTGAAGAGGTGAGCGGTATGAGTGAACATCTTTTAAGCGTACAAGATTTGCATACGTCTTTTAAAACGGATGCCGGTGAGGTATCTGCGGTTAATGGTGTTTCTTTTGATCTCGATGCTGGAGAAATACTTGGTATAGTCGGAGAATCCGGTTCCGGTAAAAGCGTATCCGCGTATTCAATTATGAGAATTCTTTCAGAAAACGGTAAAATAAAATCCGGAAAGATTCTTTATAAAGGTCAGGATCTTGCAACTTGGAGCGAAAAACAAATGACTTCTTTCAGAGGCAAATGTTGTTCAATTATTTTCCAGGATCCTATGACAAGCCTTAACCCTGTATTTACAATAGAAAATCAGCTTGTTGAAGCAATAAGCCTTCATACTCCCAAAAGAGGAAAAGAAGCTGTTAACCGTGCCATAGAGTTACTTGAGCTTGTAGGTATAAATGAACCGGAGAAACGTATTAAGCAGTATCCGTTTGAGCTTTCAGGTGGTATGCGCCAAAGAGTTATGATAGCTATGGCTCTTGCATGTGAACCGGATATACTTATTGCAGATGAGCCTACGACCGCTCTTGACGTTACAATTCAGGCACAGATATTGGAGCTTATCCAAAGCCTTCAAAAGAAACTCGGAATGGCTGTTATCTTGGTAACGCATGACCTTGGAGTTATAGCTGAACTTTGTGATAATATCATTGTTATGTATGGTGGACGTATTTGTGAACGCGGTACTGCGAATGAAATTTTCTATAATCCGAAGCATGAGTATACCAAAGGACTTCTTCGTTCAATTCCTAATGTAAATAATATGAAAGAGAAGCTTGTCCCGATTTTAGGTACTCCTATAAATATGCTTAATTTGCCGAAGGGATGTGCATTTTGCGCACGTTGCTCCGAGTGTATGAAGATATGCCTTACGGAAAAACCTGAAGAACTTGTGATAAATGAAAATCACAAAGCTTCATGTTGGATGAACGTAAAAGCAATGATTGAGGAAGGGGGAGAAGCATAATGAGCCAACCCTTGGTTGATGTGCGCGATTTAAAGCAGTATTTTCCTGTAAAATCCGGATTTAAAACTATCCCTCTTAAAGCAGTTGACGGTGTTTCTTTTACAATCGAAGAAGGAGAAACCCTTGGCCTTGTCGGTGAATCCGGTTGTGGAAAAACAACAGTAGGACGTTCTCTTTTGAGACTTTATGAGCCTACCGGCGGTGAAGTATATTATAATGGAGAACTTATAAACAATAAAAATATTACTCAAATGCGTAAAGAGATGCAGATGGTTTTCCAGGATCCTTATTCTTCTCTTAATCCGCGTATGACTGTTGAGGATATTATCGGTGAGCCTCTTGATGTTCACCATCTTTATTCAAATCCAAAAGAGCGCCGTGAAAAAGTTCTTTATCTTATGGATCTCGTGGGACTTAACGCCGAGCATGCAACACGTTATGCTCATGAATTTTCCGGTGGTCAGCGTCAAAGAATAGGAATTGCAAGAGCTCTTGCTGTTGATCCTAAATTTATCGTTTGCGATGAGCCTGTTTCTGCTCTTGACGTTTCGATTCAGGCGCAAGTAATAAATATGTTTGAGGATCTCCAAAACAAACTCGGAATAGCATATTTATTTATTGCCCATGATCTTTTAGTCGTGCATCATATTTCAAAACGTATAGCAGTAATGTATCTTGGAAAGATCGTTGAAATAGCAGATGCAGATGAACTTAATGAACATCCGATGCATCCGTATACTGAATCTTTGCTTTCAGCCGTTCCGGTTCCTGATCCTACTATGGCAAGAGCAAGAAAACGTATCGTTCTTGAAGGCGATGTACCGAGTCCGCTTAATATGCCTACCGGTTGTCCTTTCCGTACTCGTTGCCGTTATGCTACTGAAAGATGCGCAGAAGAGTGCCCGTCTCTTTCCGATCGTGGAAATGACCATCAAGTTGCTTGTTGGAATAAATAATTGTTGTATAAATGAATATTTATTAAGATTTTTTGATAAAAATATTGACTTAATCAGCAATTGATGATATATTATAAAGTAATTTTAATGAATATTATCTGTATATTTACAGAAGTTTTTATACAGAAAATATATAAAAAATTTTTGGAGGTACAAAAATGAAAAAGATACTTGCTATGTTGCTCGTTCTTGCTATGGTTCTTGCTATGGTTGCTTGCTCTAAAGCTCCTGTTGAACCCACCAATGATGAGCCCGGCGAAGAACTTCCCGATGCAAAATCTTTTGTAAGTGAAGCATTTATTGATCCTATTACCGAATGGAGTCAGTATGATGAATTCATTAAAGAGATTAAAGCTGAGACTGACTTCGCAAAACGTACTGAGCTTATGCATAAGGCTGAGGATATTCTTATGTCCAACTATTGCGTAATTCCTCTCTACTACTACAACGACATTTACATGAAGAAAGATTATGTTAAAGGCGACTATGCAAACGCTTTTGCAACCAAATTCTTTATGTATGTCACCATGGAAAACGGTGCTGATACTCTCCGTATCAACCTCGCTTCCGAGCCTGATTACCTTGACCCGGCTCTCAACTCTTCCATTGATGGTGCTTGCCTTGCAGCTAACACTTTCTCCGGTCTTTACACCTACAACGCAGAGGGCGTTTGTGTTCCTGCCTGTGCAACCGGTT
>JAZLFU010000265.1:0-1207 GCA_045615915.1 Oscillospiraceae bacterium | reverse complement strand
AAGTTTCAGTATATAATATGAAACCTGTTTTTTAATTGTAACAAAAAGGCGGCATCCATAAAGAATGCCGCTTTTGTATATTATTTTTTAACAACTGCATTGGCTTTTGCCGTATTTATTTCATGTTCTTCCAAAGTTTTTGAATAATAGAACATACCGTTTACGTCAGTAACAAAATAATAGTAATCAGTTTCATCCGGATAAAGAGCGGCAATTATCGCATCTTTACCGGGATTGCAAATAGCGCCTACCGGAACACCTTCTTTGAAATACGTATCATATGAAGTATGGTAAGCTTCATCAAGCTCCGGATCTCCCGAAACGTAAGGCTCAATTTCCTTTTGATAATAAAAATAAGTTACGTCTGACTGTAAATAATGGAACCAATAACTCGGAGCAAGACGGTTATGGAATACTGAAGAAACTTTATACATATCTTCCTGGGACGCCGCCTCGGACTGGATTACCGACGCAAGAGATATAGTTTCGCTTAAAGACATTCCCATTTCTTTCATACGATCATAATATGCTTCGGTTATTCTGTTATTAAAGTTATCAACAAATTTCAGAATAACGCTTCGCGGCTTCATATCGAGATAGAATTCATAGGTATCCGGGAACAAATATCCTTCCCATTTATGATAGATATGCTCATCAGTACCCATCATCGTTTCAAATTCATAATCAAATTGAGCTGTATCTACCTCATTCATAAAGTCAGCCGCGGTACAAACTCCGTTTTCTTCAAGCTTTTGTGCTATCTCGCTTGCTGTCATACCCTCGAAAAACGTTATCGTTACCGTTTCAAGAGTTGTATCTTTCGGCTTCATAGCAAGAAATATCTGGTCGTATCCAAGATTTGAATTGAGCTCGTAAGTTCCGGCAGCAAGCTTTTTTTTCTTTATTCTTGCATAAACCTCAAATGCAAAAGGCTCGTCAATTATACCCTCATCTTCCAATATCTCGGCAATTTTATTAAGGCCAGCTCCCTCCGGAATTGTTACTTCTTTTTCCATGCTCTCTTTTTTGAATCCTACAAGGTCATTTAAACTTGATAAAGCAAAAGAAGCGATAAACACCGATACGGCAAGAACGCCCGCAACCCAAAAAATCGTCAATATCCAATTCATAAGACGCTTTTTGGTGTTCGATACCTTTGATTTTTTAACCGCTCTTTCAGTATTTGATACCGTTTTCTTTTTCTGTA
>JAZLFU010000264.1:0-3304 GCA_045615915.1 Oscillospiraceae bacterium | reverse complement strand
AAAAAGGGCAAAAGCGAATTTGAGATCGCCCGAAGAAAGCGCAAAGCGAAAATAGTTGCCGGAAGAACGGCAAAATTTGTCGGCGCCGTGCTTATCCTCGGAATAGTCTGTGTTTCGCTCTATCTTTTCGTGGCTAACGATATCGCCGGAATCATAAGCGACCGTATAGCTGTGGGCTCCGCCGCCGGAGCGAGCATGCCCGTTGATATGAACGGCGAATCCGTTACCCGGACTTTCTATTGCGGCGAAGCTATCGGTGTTGTTTCGGATATAACGGTAAACCTTTATGCCGAAAACGGAAAACAGCTTCTTTCCGTAAGGCATAATATGGTGGATCCGGTGGTGGAGGCTGCCGGAAGACGTTTTCTTATATACGACCATTCCGGAACGAAGCTTATAGTCCGAACGAGGGATTCCGTTCTCTTTGAAAAGGAATTCGATTATTCGATAATAAGCGCCGATCTTTCTCCGGAGGGCTGGCTTTCCGTTGTTACCAATGCCCAGAGATACGCTTCCCAGCTTCACATCTGGGATCCCACTTACGAAAACGAGGTGTTTACCTGGTCTTCCGCGGAGGAATATATAGTCTGTGCTTCAACCGACGCCGGAACAAAGGTGGCTGCCGCCGCGACTGTTTCCGCGGATCCCTACGGCGATATACTTACCAATATCCATACTTTCTTTATCGAATCCGGAAATCAGATAGTGAGCCATACCCTTAAAGGCCAGGCGGTAATCGACCTTTGCTTTAATAATAAAGGCGAGATAAAAGCCATCTGCGATTCAATGGCAGTGCTCCTTACCAAGACCGGAGATACGATAGGAAGCGTACTTTATTCCGAGCCGCCGGTTTCCGTAATAAACGTGCCCGGAACGCCTGATTCGGCAATAGTCTTTGATAATTTCACAAAGACGAGAACGACCTCGATAAAATTCCTTGATGAAGATTTCAAAGAGAAGAAAGAGGTTTCGCTCAAAGGCAAATTTATCTGTTCAAGCGGAAACGAAAATAACGCGGCGGTCTATTGCTCCGGAGTTGCAAGCGTCTTTAATTATTCCGGAAAGCGCACCGCGGAATTGGATTCCGAGCAGGATGCCCTTAAAATTCAGCTTACAAAGGAAAACCTTTACGCAGTAACGAGAAGCGACCTTTGCCAGATAAAATAAAAGCCGCTTTTATCCGAAAGGAGGAATGACGGATAGATTACATTTTTCTTGTCTATGACGCTGCCGCGGTTATTGTTATATTGCTTTTCATAATAAAGGGAAAGAACGACGGCTTTACAAAGGCTTTCGTTCAAACGGCGGGCTTTGCCTTCGCGGTCATTTCCGCCCTTGTTATCGGAAGGATACTCTCATCCCTTTTGTATACGATGCTTTTGAAACCGGGCATAATAGAAACTATAGAAAACTCCCTCGGTAAAGCGATAAATACCGAGGACGTAATAAAGAATCTCGAAGAAGCCGTTGCGAGCCTTCCGGCAGTTTCAAAGCTTATTTTCGATTTCGGCGCGGTTGAGGAAAGTCTCGGGGACGCCGTGGATATGTCAAATCTCAAAATTGCCGAGAGCGTAGAGGAAAGCGTTATCTCTCCGGTAGTGCTTCCGCTTATCGAGATAATAATATTCGCGATAGCTCTGCTTTTGCTTTTGGCGGTAATTACGGCGATAGCGAGGAAATCGAAAAAAGTAAACGAAGTTCCGGTCATCGGAGGAGTAAACGCATTTTTCGGCGGAGTTGCCGGCGCTCTTGAAGGAACGGTTGTGCTCGCTATTTTTTCAACAGTCCTGCGCTTTGTGATAAAAGCCTACGGTAGTTCGGTCTGGCTTTCCGAAAAGATAATTTCAAATACATATATTTTCAAGTGGATATATTTTACCGTTTGCGGCGAGGGAGAATATGACCTCGTGGCGCGGTTTCTCAAATAACAGTTCCCGTTTGGAGGATTTTTGATGAACAGTATGCTTTGTTCAAGATGCAAAAAAAGAATGGCGGTTGTTTTTGTAACCCGAATGGACGGCGAAAAGACCGTAAACGAAGGGCTTTGCCTTCAATGCGCGAAGGAGCTCGGAATAAAACCCGTTGAAGACCTTATGAACAAAATGGGCATAAGCGGCGATGAGCTTGAAGCTATTTCCGAGCAGCTTGAAATGCCCGTTGACGAAACGGAGGACGGCGAGGGCTTCGAGCTCGGTGGCGCCCAGGCTTTTCCGTTCCTCAACAATATTTTCGGCGGCAACATTGCCCAGCCGGAGGAAAGCGGCGAAGGAGCAAAAGCCCAAAAGCCCAACAAAACCACAGGCAAAAAGGGGAAACCCGAAGAAAAGAAGTTTTTAAGCGCCTATTGCGAAAACCTTACGGAAAAGGCGAAGAAAGGCGGCTTTGATCCCATAATCGGAAGGGATAGAGAGATCGAGCGCGTTATACAGATCTTAAACCGCCGCAATAAAAACAACCCCTGCCTTATAGGTGAGCCGGGCGTAGGTAAAACCGCGATAGCGGAAGGTATTGCCCAGAAGATAGCGGGAGAGAACGTTCCCTCAAAGCTCGCGAATAAAGAGCTTTGGCTTCTTGACCTGACGGCGCTCGTTGCTGGAACGCAGTTCCGCGGCCAGTTCGAAAGCCGTGTAAAAGGTCTTATAGATGAAGTCAAACGCGAGGGAAATATAATCCTTTTCATAGATGAAATTCATAACCTTGTGGGAACGGGCGAAGCCGAGGGCAGTATGAACGCTGCGAATATTCTCAAACCTGCCCTTTCGAGAGGCGAGCTTCAGGTAATAGGCGCCACCACCTTCAACGAGTACCGCCAGCATATCGAAAAGGACGCCGCTCTCGAAAGAAGATTTCAGCCCGTAACCGTTGAGGAGCCTTCCATAAGCGACAGTATTGAGATACTCAAAGGAATTGCGCCGAACTACGAAAAATTCCACCACGTAAAAATAAGCGATGAACTTATAGAAAGCTGTGTCCGCCTTTCCGAAAGATATATAACCGACAGATTTTTGCCGGATAAGGCGATAGACCTCCTTGATGAAGCGTGCTCGTGTTCCGCTCTTGCGAATAAAGAGCTCGCAGAATACGAGATCTGCGGTCAGAAGCTCCGGGCGGTGCAGGAAAAGCTCGAGGCTCTCCAGCAGGAGGAAGTGATAGACTACGAAGCCGTTGCGATGGCGCGTTCCGAGGAACTTCAGCTTGAATCCGAGCACAGCCGACTTGAACCCATCGCCCTTGCCGCGGAGGTAAAAGCTTTCGACCTCGCGAAAGTGATAGAGCTTTGGACGGGTATTCCGGCAAGCAAGGT
>JAZLFU010000263.1:0-4941 GCA_045615915.1 Oscillospiraceae bacterium | reverse complement strand
GATATACGCGTTCGTCTATAAACCCAAACGCCAGCAGCTCCTTGAATCGGCAATAGCCGTCGGTGTTGGCTTCGCGATACTCGAAAACGCATATATCCTTTCAAGCAACGCAAACTTTGCAAACCTTTCATACGGAGTTTTGCGCGGTTTCGGCGCCGGAACGGTTCACGCCCTTACAACGCTTCTCGTCGGCTTCGGAATGAGCTTCATCTATAAAAAACCCAAGTTTTTCTATACAGGAACGGTGGCGCTTCTTTCCGTAGCCATAATATTCCATTCCATTTACAACAACATAATGTCAACGGAATATTACAAGATCGGTTCAGTAATTCCGATAGCGATTTTCGTTCCGGTCATACTGTTCCTCAAAAAGAAAAAGATAATTTGATTGGCCATCTTTCTTTTTTCTCCGTATAAATATATGGAACGAAAAGGAGTGATTTTATGAAAAAAATATTCGCGGTTATTTTATCCGTAATAATGCTGTTCGGACTATGTATCCCCGCCATTGCCGATTCTGAAAACGAAGGCTCTACGGAATCCGATCTTAATATTCCTGCCGGAGAAAAGATATGGGTAAGAGATGATCCCACCAAAACCGGAGCATGGTACGGAATGGACAATAAGCCTCCGGCTTTCGAGGCTCCGGGCAACCTTTCCAACCGCTGGTTGATGCCTAATTCCGGAGACTGGGACGAAGCACTTTTAAAAATAAGCGATGAAGCTATCGTCAATGAAATCAAGGAAAAACAATACTGGATATATTTAAAGGAAGAAACAACAGAGGAAGACAAAACGGTTCAGGATATTTATGTGAAAATCGGAAGCGACTGGGACGAAAGTGATATGGAAGCTGAGTTTATCGAAAAATGGGACAACGAATTTCCGTTCAGCATTCTCGAAAAACAAGAGGAACTGAACAAAAAATACAGCAAACTCATGCTTACGCATTTTTCGACTTTTTCAAATGGTTCTTCCACCATTGTGATCGTGATTTCAGCGGTCGCGGTCATAGCTTTCGTAATTATATTAAAGAAAAAGAAAAAAGCAAAAGAATGACATAAAAATTGCCGGGTGCTCAAATGAACGTCCGGCAGTTTTTTATTATCTTTTTCAGCTTATTCTCATTGCCATAATGGTGATATCGTCGAACTGGTCGGCTTCTCCTACGAACTTGTCTATATCGTCTTTGAGGAAAGTAAGCTGGTTTTCAACGTTTTCTTCATAGCAGTCTTCGAGGCAATCAAGCAGACGGTCGTTTCCGTAAAGCTGATTTTCGCTGTTGGTCGCTTCGGTAACACCGTCGGTATAGAAGAACATTTCATCGCCGACGGAAAGATTGAGCTCCTCCTGTTTATACTTGAAGCCCTCCAGACCGGCAAGAACGAAGCCGCTTCTCTGGCTTATGAAATGAGGTTTCTCGCCCTTTCTCAAAATGACCGGCGGGTTGTGTCCGGCGTTTACAAAGGTGAGGACACCGCTTTCGGTATCGTATACTCCCGCCCAGCAGGTTACGAAAAGTCCGGCGTCGTTGTTTTCGCAAAGCTGACGGTTGGCATTCATGATTGCTTCCGCCGGAGAAAGCCCGAGCTGGAGCTGGTTTTTCAGAACGGTTTTGGAAATGGTCATAAAGAGCGCCGCACCGACTCCCTTTCCGGAAACGTCAGCAATTACAACGCCCACATGGGTTTTATCAATTACAAAATAATCGTAAAAGTCGCCGCCGACCTCTTTTGCCGGATGATAAACGGCTTTGAGCTTTATGTTCTCGTGTTCCGGGAACGCCGGAAGAATACAGGGAAGCATACTCGTCTGTATCTTTGTCGCGAGGTCAAGCTCGGTTTCGATACGGGAGGTTTTCTTTACGTTTTCCGCCTGCATTTCTATCATAGCTTTACCGCGGCTCGCAACATAGCGACAGCTTACGGAAAGAGAAAGGAATATAAGACAGCGCGGTAGAAAATCATTTAGGAAAAGGCTCTTTATATACGCGAATCTATCCAAACCGGATTCCATTATCGCATCGCGAAGGCTTCCGTTCGCAAGGATGGAAAGCTCCGCGCCATTAGGGAACTTTACCATATTGAGGTTCATTATTCCGAAAAAGCCGTTGGCAATACAGCCGAGAGCAAAGACCGCCGCGGTAATAAGCGCGACTCTTCCGGTATATTTTTCATCGAAATACCTTGTGCTTACAACTATCGGGAAAGTCATTACAAGAGTTACGTTATGGCCGAGCGCCGCGGCAAGAATTCCGCAGACGATGATAAGGTCGATCATAAGCGGTACTTTAAGCCAGGATTTTGTTCCGACGTATTTTGAGTTGAGTACCGTTATCGGAACTTCGACAACTGCGGCGAGCAGGACTGCAAGGCGCATTACTTCTTTGTCGGCGGTAAAAACACCGATCTCATTAAGGACAAGGCAAAGGAGCATTACCGTAAAAATTATAAGCATAGTCGTTCCGACCATTACGTTTGCGGTTATTTCGTTGGCAAGGAAGCTGTCGCCTGCGGCAAGAGCGTTTTTAACCGCTTCCTGCATACGCGCTTTCGCCGATTTTGAAGTAGGCATATATCAATTTCTCCTTTATCGCCGCCGCAAAATTTTCTGCGGCGCAAAGTATTTTTATTATGTTAACATATTTATTTCCAATAAGCAAGATAAAGGGAAAAATATATTTTAAAATAGCCTTTATTTAAATGAAAACAGATAATAAAAAGGCTCCCTTGTGTAAAGGGAGCTGTCAAAACTTGTTTTTGACTGAGGGATTGTATTCCCAACAATGTAAATTGATATAAGAGTATAGCTTTACTTTTTCAAAGGAATTATGATCATAGTACCGCAAGAGCGCGAGGGGCCGTTTACGGCGAGGGGATTCATTCCCTGACCGGCTACTGAAAACTTGTTGGGAATGACAATCCCTCACCGCTTCGCGGAGCTCCCTTTACACAAGGGAGCCAGAAACGATATCAATTTAATTTGTTGGGAATTGCGGGAGAGCAAAGCTCTCCCCTACCGAAAACTGAAAACTTTATCTCCCCTTTGACAAGGGGCGTAAAAACTATATCAATTTACATTGTTGGGAATACCTTCGCTTTTTGCATAAAAAAATAGAGCAGACCTCATACGAAATCTGCTCTATTTGGTGCGGCAAACGGGACTTACGTCGCAAAGCTATACGCTTTTTTCGGAATGACGAAACAACGCCATTCCTCAGTCGCTCCAAGCTTTGCTCCTTTTCCCCAAAAATTCTTGAGAAACTTTCGGGGGCCCTTTTGGGTTCAAGTCCTTTTTTGCAAAAAAATAAAGGAGAGCTCAAAAGAACTCTCCTTTATTTGTATAAGTGCACCCAAAAGGTACAAAAACAAGGTAAGAGAAGCAAAAAGGTACATCTTTAAGCTTTTATCAATTTTCTTATATCTTCTGCTCTCAGCACTTTTCCCATGGAAACGACCTGCTCATTGATAACGAGAGCGGGCATCTGCATCACTCCGTATTCCATGACCTTTTGCAAATCAGTGACGTATTCGACATCAACATTGAGACCGGCAGTTTTGACTGCTTCCTTTGCATTCTCATAAAGAGTGTGGCAGTTTTTGCAGCCGGAGCCAAGAATTTTGATGCAGCAGATACCATCAATTTTTTCCCCGCAGCAAGTGGATGGTGCGGTAGTTTCTTTAACTTTGGCAGAATCGCAGCCGCAAGAGCAACTGCACTCGGCTTCTTTCTTTTCTTCCTTTTTCTTCCCGAATAATGACATAGTGAATACCTCCTAATTCGTGTTATTTCGTATTACCGCAGCAGCACCAGTCGGACATTTTCGGAATATCCGGAGCCCCGCCTTTTGTGCGGAGAACAGGCGGAATCCAATCTGTATCGTCTCCGACGTAGCTGATTGCTCCCACCGGGCACTGATTGCCGCAGCCGTGGCAGTGATCGATACAACCTTCGGGATTGATAACCTTCGGTATCGGCGTTTTCCCTTTGTCATATACTCCATGTGGGCAGAACTCTACGCAGGTTCCGCACTCGATGCAAGTGGTAATATCAATTACCGGATACCATTTTTTTGCCATAATAATTCCTCCAAAATTATTTTTCACAGACACACTTCATATTGCCTGCAAGAATTTCTTTCCAGTCTCCGATTGCATCATGTGTCCAGCAATCATCTGCGCCGGCTGATTCGCGCATTGTCAGCGCAAAGATATAAGACAGTTCCTTGACCGTAGCTCCGGCTTCAAGCGCCCCTTGAAAATGCTTCAAGACACATGGCTTGGATCGGGACTTGATAGCAAGCGCGAAGCAGATGAACTGATACATCTTTTCGTCGATCGTTCTCATTTCCGCATAGAGCTTATCGATCTCATCCAGTTTTTCCGTAAATTCCGGAAAAAATTGTTCTAACATTCTCATAATAGTTTCCTCCTTTTTTAAATCAACAAATTTTGGATTGCATTGAACAGATATCCTACAAGGATAATACCAACCGTACAAATAGCAATGAATATGCCGAGCAGCTTTGGCTTGACAGCTTTACGGAGCATAATAATCGAAGGAAGAGACAAGGTCGTAACGCCCATCATAAACGACAGTACAACGCCGAGCCGTGCGCCCTTGGTAAGCAGAGCCTCCGCAATCGGGATCGTTCCGAAAATATCTGCATACATCGGAACCCCGGCTATTGTTGCAATCAACACGCCGAGTGGATTACCCGTGCCGAGAATTTTTACTACCCATTCTTCCGGAATCCAGTTGTGAATGACGGCGCCGATGCCGACACCGATCAGCACATATGGAAATACCTTCTTCGCCGTGCCGCAGACCTGCTCCCACGCATATTTGCACCTGTCCTTGAAACGTAGTTCTTCCTGCGGAACATCAATAGATTTTCCGTTGCGAATGAATTCCTCGACCTGATTTTCAAGATGCAGTTTT
>JAZLFU010000262.1:0-5937 GCA_045615915.1 Oscillospiraceae bacterium | reverse complement strand
AGCGGCCCATCATCTGTTGCATATTGGCTAATCAAAAATTTGATTGTTTCTCTGGCAGCATCTTCGGTTTCAAATACTTCGTCAGGTACGAATTTTCTGTTATCATTGTCGAGGGAGTTCTCATGAACTTCCTTCGCCATATCCAAATCAAACTCTTTAATAATCAGTCTTTCTGTTTCTATTATCATCTTTAATCCTCAATAAGCCCCGAAACGTGTTGCAGCTTTTTATCAATCATCTTCCAAAAGCTCTTCAAAGATTTCTTTTATCTCACTTATTCCTTCTCCGGTTTCGGTACTTGTCCAAATCATTGTAATTTGGTCGGAACAAGGGATTTCTCTCAAAAACGCTTTTTCTCTTTTGCTGCGCTCGGATTTATTGAGTTTATCGCATTTTGTAAGAGCAACAATAAACGGCATTTCGTTGTCAATCATAAAATCAATCATCTGTATATCGTCTTTGGTCGGTTCATGTCTACTGTCAACAAGCTGAACTACAAGTCTTATGTCGCGATCGCTCATAAGATAACCTTCAACAAGATCAGCCCAGCGTTTTTTATCGTTTAGAGATACTTTTGCATATCCATATCCTGGCAAGTCAACAAACTTTACACCGTCGACATCATAAAAATTAACCGTTACGGTTTTACCCGGTTGGCTTGACACTCTTGCAAGAGCTTTTCTTCCGAAAATAGCATTCATCAGAGATGATTTACCAACGTTAGAATGTCCTGCAAATGCAAATTCAATATTATCATCTTTCGGAAGCTGTTTTGAAGTACCGTATGCCGCTTCAAAAACAGCATTATTATAATTCATTTTCAGCTTTTCCTTCTTAATCATTGAATAGTCGTAGTTATCGGTATTGATTTATCGATTTCTTGTATCGGCAGATACGGTATATTACCAACTGTTTTTTGTTCAGGAATTTTTTCCAAAGCTGTTTTAAGTACTGTTTCAATCTGAAATGCCGGAACAAACGTTATAGAATTTTTAACTACGTCGTCTACTTCTTCAAGATCCGGAATATTATCCTCCGGTATAATTACGGTTTTAACTCCGGCTCTGTAAGCAGCCATCGTTTTTTCCCGAAGTCCGCCTATCGGAAGAACTCTTCCGCGAAGAGTTATCTCCCCGGTCATTGCAATATCGCGCTTTACAGGAACATCTGTAAGAGCGGAAAAAATAGCCGTACAAATAGTTACACCGGCAGAAGGTCCATCTTTTGGTACTGCTCCTTCCGGAACGTGAATATGTATATCCTTCGTCTTATAAAAATCGTGCTCAATCTCGTATTTATCAGCGCAGGAACGTACATAGCTTATTGCGGCTTTTGCGGATTCTTTCATAACATCTCCGAGATTGCCGGTAAGCTCAATTTTTCCGCTTCCATCAAGAACTGCGACTTCAATTTGAAGCATATCTCCACCGACTGATGTCCATGCAAGACCGTTTACAAGACCTATCTGATTTTCATTTTCTATGGATTCCGGCTTGAATTTTTTAACTCCGAGATAATCTTTTATATTATCTTCAGTAATTATTATTTTGGAAGCTTTTCCGCTTACAATTGCTTTTGCGGATTTTCTGCAAAGAGAAGCAATATTGCGTTCAAGATTTCTTACACCGGCTTCCCTTGTATAGAAATCGAGCATGGAATAAATTGCGCTGTCTGCTATTTTCAATTCTTTTGAATTCATTCCATGGCGTTTGAGCTCTTTTTTTACGAGATGTCTTTTTGCTATCTGGAATTTTTCTTCGCGAGTATATGATGAAAGCTCAATTACTTCCATTCTGTCAAGAAGTGGTTCGGGTATCGTGCTCATATCGTTTGCCGTGGTAATAAAAAGTATATCAGAAAGGTCAAAAGGTACCTCTATGAAATGATCAACATAAGCAATGTTCTGTTCGGGATCAAGAACTTCGAGCATTGCAGAAGCAGGATCGCCTCTGAAATCATTGCCCATTTTATCTATTTCATCAAGAAGAATAAGAGCGTTGCTGCTTCCCGCCATTTTTACTGCATTCATAATACGTCCCGGCATTGCTCCTATATACGTTTTTCTATGTCCTCGAATATCGGATTCGTCTTTTATTCCTCCAAGAGATATTCTTGCGTATTTTCTTCCCATAGCAACGGCTATATCCTTTGCTATTGAAGTTTTTCCCACTCCGGGAGGCCCTACAAAACAAATAATTTGTCCTTTAATATCCGGTGAAAGTTTTCTTACAGCAAGAAGTTCCAATATTCTTTCTTTAACTTTTTCGAGCCCGTAATGATTTTTATCGAGTTGCCTTTTTGCTTTGTCTATATCAATTTTTTCTATTGTTTTTTTATTCCACGGCAAAGCAAGACATGTATCAAGATATTCTCTGATCACGCCTGATTCGCTGCTATTCGGAGGCATCTTTGAAAGGTGTACCGTTTCTTCGATAAGTTTATCTCTTACTTCGGGTTTGAGATTTAGCTTTTCTATCTTTTCACGATAAATATCAGCTTCTTCGAGCACGTTTTCACTATCGCCAAGCTCATCGTTTATGGCTTTTAACTGTTCACGAAGATAATATTCTCTCTGATTTTGGTCAACTTGATCTCTTACTCTTTCAAATATATCGTGCTCAACATTCAAAATGTTGTTTTCGTTTTCAAGCACGCCTGCAAGCATTTCAAGACGCTTTACATAGTTTGATTCTTCAAGTATATCCTGCTTGTCTTTTGTATCAATGTTAAGATTACAGGTAAGAAACTCGCCCAAAAACTCCGGATCATCTGTGCTTAAAGCCTTTACAACTATTTCTTTTGGCATTTTGGGCACAAGATAAGTATATTCGTTAAAAAGATCTTTAACAGTTCTCATAAGAGCGCTGCAAAGAATTGATTTTTTAGGTTTAATTTCTTTAAGAGGAAACTCTTCAACTTTGGCAACAAGATACGGATCTTCGGAAACTATCTCTGTAATTTTTGCTCTGTATTTTCCGGAAACGAGTATTCTCATAGTGTTATCATTCGTTTTTAGTACCTGGCGTACTTCGGCAACAACTCCGACTTTATAAGTATTATCGGGAGAAACCTCATCTATTTCTATGTCTTTCTGTGAAGCGAGAAAAACCGTTCTATTGCCTTTCATCACTTCATCAAGAGCTGCTATTGATTTTTTTCTGCCTACGTCAAAATGCAAAATAACATTCGGAAATAAAACAATGCCACGCATAGCTATCATTGGCATCTCTTTAATTTCAATAGTATCTTTATTTTCTGTCATGGCTCTCACCTCTTATATTCTGAAATACCGGCTACCCTATAATAGAATAGCCGGTTTAAATTTACAGATTTTTTACTGTTTTTCAGCCGATGCTACTGCAATATTAAGCGGAACTGATTTTTTATTGGGATTTCGTTCTATTTGAGGCCTTTCTTTATCGTTCACACAGCCCTTTCCGATTACAACTACTTCAATCGTTTCATCAGACGGAAGCTCAAACATAAGATCAGAAAGAGTCTCTTCCATAATAGATCTTAAACCTCTTGCACCGGTTTTTCTGTCTATTGCCTTTTGTGCTATTGCATCAAGCGCCGCATCCGTAAACCGCAAATCAACTCCGTCAAAGCTGAACAATCTCTGATACTGCTTAACAAGGCTGTTTTTTGGCTCTGTAAGAATTCTTACGAGCGCCGGTTTATCAAGATTCTCAAGCGCTGTTATTACAGGCAAACGTCCGACCATCTCCGGGATGATTCCGAATTTTACAAGATCATGAGGAGTTACTTTTTTCAAAAGCTCTGTGCTTTCTTTGGATTTTTGGCTCATAACATTAGCACCGAATCCCATTGCCGAACTTGCTATACGTTTTTCGATAATAGGCTCAATTCCGTCAAAAGATCCACCGCAAATAAATAAAATATTAGTAGTGTCAATTTGAATAAACTCTTGTTGAGGATGTTTCCTTCCGCCCTGTGGAGGCACATTGGAAATAGTACCTTCTATCATTTTAAGAAGGGCTTGCTGTACTCCTTCTCCGCCAACGTCCCTGGTAATTGACGGATTTTCTGATTTTCTCGTTATTTTATCTATCTCATCGACATAAATAATTCCGCGTTGAGCCGCTTCAATATCAAAATCTGCCGCTTGAATAAGTCTTAAAAGAACGTTTTCGGCATCTTCACCAACATATCCTGCTTCAGTTATGGTTGTTGCATCAGCAATGGCAAAAGGAACACCCAAAACTCTTGCAAGAGTTTGAGCGAGAAGTGTTTTACCTGTTCCGGTAGGTCCTAAAAGCAAAACGTTGCTCTTCTGAAGTTCAACGTCATCAGAACTGTTTTTGCTTAAAATCCTTTTATAATGATTATAAACGGCAACACAGAGCGTCTTTTTTGCATCGTCCTGGCCAATTACATATTTATCAAGAACAGCTTTCAATTCCTGCGGTTTCAAAAGCGTAGAAGGATCAATTACACTTTTACTTTTATTGCTCTTTTTATTTTTGGTTTTTGAGAGAGGATCATCATCCTCGTAAATTATATTCATGCATAGATCAACACATTCATCACATATACAAACACCATCTGGGCCGCTTATCATACGATATACCATATCCTGTGTTTTTCCGCAAAAAGAACAATGGGTTTTACGATCTTCTTTATTTGACATATTTTTAGTCTCCGAAATAAAGTCTTTTATTATTCTCTATGATCTATTACTTTATCAACAAGTCCGTATTCAAGAGCTTCTTGAGCTGTCATAAAATTGTCTCTATCGGTATCTTTATAAATTACGTCAAGAGGCTGTCCCGTCTGTTCGGACAAAATACGGTTGAGTTTTTCTTTAATTGCTATAATATGGTCTGCATGGATCTTTATGTCGGACGCCTGTCCTTGAGCACCACCGAGAGGCTGATGAATAATCACTTCGCTATTCGGAAGAGCATAACGTTTTCCTTTTGTTCCGGAACTTAAAAGAAAAGCTCCCATGGATGCAGCCATACCTACACAAATTGTAGAAACATCGCATTTAATATATTTCATGGTGTCATAAATAGCCATTCCTGCTGAAATTGAACCGCCGGGACTATTTATATAGAGGCTTATATCTTTATCGGGATCCTGACCTTCAAGATATAAAAGCTGTGCAACAACAAGGCTTGCAGAAGTATCATTTACTTCATCGCAAAGCATAATAATTCTGTCGTTAAGAAGTCTTGAGAAAATGTCATATGAACGTTCTCCGCGGTTGGTCTGTTCAATAACCATTGGGACTAAACTCATTTTGTCATTCTCCTTTCGAATTAACATTAAATAGTTCATTATACAAAGGACCTCCGGAAAATATTCCGGAGATCCTCCAATACAAGTTTAATATCTTGCAGTTTCTCCATTGAAACCGTGTTGTCAAAAAATCGATCAATCCATAGAAGGATCTATATCATCTGATTTTTTCTTACGAACTGATTTTTTAGGAGCTTCCTCTTCGGGAGCAGGTTCAGCAGTTTCATCTTTTTTCTTGGTGGTACGTTTCTTTTTAGGAGCCTCTTCTACGGGGGCAGCTTCAACTGTTTCTTCCTTTTTCTTGGTGGTACGTTTCTTCTTGGGAGCTTCTTCTACAGGAACTGCTTCCTCGGTAGTTTCAGCTTTTTTCTTCGTGGACTTCTTTGCTGCCGGTTTCTTATCTTCAGAAACTTCGGTTACTTTCGCATTTTCACGAACAAACTTCATTGCTTTTTCTACGCAAAGGTCAACTTTAAGAGATTCCTCGGGAACGATTTGACGAACCTGTTCTTCTTTAAGCTCATAACGTTCTGCAAGGTTTTTATATTCCTCGTTCATCTCTTCTTCGGTCATTGTGATTTTTTCCATCTTTGCGACCTCTTCGAGAGCAAGACGGACAGTTACCTGACGAACTGCCTGAGGTTTAAGACCTTCAAGGAATGCTTCTTTAGT
>JAZLFU010000261.1:0-1364 GCA_045615915.1 Oscillospiraceae bacterium | reverse complement strand
CCTTGTTGCATTTTTTATATCCGAAGCAATAGGATCAAGCCCTGTTCCGAGGACTATTGCAATCTTCGGGCGTACCCTTGTCTGTGCCATTATATATTTTGCGGAACCTTCCACCTGTTTATAGGTCATAATCAGCTTCCTCCGTTTTTATTCAAACACAGATTTAATCTACCATTTCCTCAAAATCTTTTTTTATTTCCGTTACTTTTTCATTGAGTTCCGAAATTTCATCTTCATCTTCCGGTGCTTCTTCATATTCTTCAAACTCATCTTCATCCAGATCTTCGTCCTCAACACCGTTTTCTTTTATTTTCTCTATCTTTTCGTATATTTCTTCCACTCTTGCGAAATCGTCATCAAGCTGTTCAAAAATTACGTTTACGGCATCGCTTACATCTTCTTCATTTTTATGTCCGCCGTAAATGATTTCTCCGAGGCTTTCGTAATTGGACTGTATTCTTCCTTTTAGTTTCATTCGTTCAATACGAAGCTTTGAAATTTCAACAGCCTCATATGTTTTTTCAGTCGCTGTCTTTGTAACGCTTTTTACGTCATCATAAAATCCTTTAATAAAATCTCCGAATTCAGCCATTTTCAAATTTTACCTCGATTCTAAAATATTCCTTTATAATTATATACCTAAAAACTATATAAATCAATTAAAATAGAAAAAAATCATCCGATAAATTCACGAATAAATGAATCTGCATTCCGGCATTATCTTTTATCGCGTCGTTAAGCCGCTCAATATCATATTCATTTTTCAATCGGGTATTGCTCATAAAAATTTGTTACCTCTTTTTTCCTGTCATTCATAAGTTTAAAACGTTCCAAATATTCATACGGGTATTTAAAATTAAATATTCTTTCTATTTTCGGGCCATATGGCGCTTTTAATTTTGTAACGCCGCCCGCTCCTGTCGCAAGTATGGTATGGGTTTCATCCATTATGAAAATATTGTATATGCCCTCTTTTCCTTCCTTGCAAAAGCCTGTGTTTTCAAGGTTTTCAACGGTCCCTTTTTGTCTGTAAAGATAATACGGAAAATATCCCGCCTCCGAAAATCTCTTAAAGGCGTATTCATTCATCGCATCGACTTTTTCGGCAAGAAGTATTTTCGCATCCGGAGCCATATTCGCTCCGTGCTTAACAGTAAGCGTATGGAGAGTAATGTTTTCCGGAGCCAGGCCGATTACCGAATTTACGGTATATTTGAATTTTTCCAGATCGTCTCCCGGAAGTCCGGAAATAAGATCCATATTTATACTGTCAAAATTGAAGGTTCTTGCAAGATTATAGGCATCAACAATATCTTTCGCCGTGTGTTTGCGGCCTATATTCATAAGAACGTCATCATTCATGG
>JAZLFU010000260.1:0-3891 GCA_045615915.1 Oscillospiraceae bacterium | reverse complement strand
AAATAAGGAATATTAAAGCGCCTATCAATATTGCTACGCCGAAAGAAGCAATTCTTATTGCCCAAGCTTTTCCGGCTTTCATCTGAGGTCTTCTTGTAAGACGGATAAGCGGAACACTGTTTTGATTATGCATCTTTTTCTTCCTCCTCTCCCGGTATATGAGCCATAAGAAGTCCTATTTCTTCCTTTGTGGCAGTACGTCCATCAACAATACCACTGACTTTTCCGTCACAAAGAACGAGTATCTTATCGCAAAGCTCAAGAAGAACGTCTATATCTTCACCAACAAACATAACGGCTACGCCCTTCATCTTTTGCTTTGTCATAAGATTATAAATAGTATAAGAAGTATTGATATCAAGTCCGCGAACTGCGTAAGCACTCATAAGTACGGAAGGCGCAGTTGCGATTTCGCGTCCGACGAGAACTTTTTGAATATTTCCTCCGGAAAGACGGCGTACCGGGAAGTTTATATCGGGAGTTACAACTTCAAGCTCCTCTTTTATAAACTCCGCAAGCTCTTTCGGACCTATTCTGTCAACAAAAATTCCTTTTCCGTTGAGCCATGAACGAATCATCATATTTCCGGTCATACCCATAGTACCGGCAAGTCCCATACCAAGTCTGTCCTCCGGAACAAATGCCATACCGACTCCTGCTTTTCTGATTTCCATTGGAGTTTTCCCGACAAGCTGTGCAGGCTCAGAATTTTCATCCGGAGTATAAAGTATAGAGCCTTCCGTGATATTTTGAAGTCCTGCAATGGATTCAAGAAGCTCTTTTTGTCCGGAACCGGCAATACCCGCAATACCGAGTATCTCACCGCCGAAAACGTCAAAAGTAACATGGTCAAGACGTTTTACGCCTTCGTTATCAATTATCGAAAGATCTTCTATTTTTAGTTTGAGTTTAGGATCTACAGGCTCCGGTCGATCAATATTAAGAGATACCGAATAACCTACCATCATTTCGGTAAGCTCCTGAGTATTGGTTTCGGCGGTGATTTTTGTTCCGATATATTTGCCTTTACGGAGAACGGAAACTTTATCGGAAATTTCCATAACCTCATTGAGTTTATGTGTAATAATGATAATTGCTTTTCCGTCAGCCTTCATTGCACGAAGCACATTGAAAAGCTGTTTTGTTTCCTGAGGAGTAAGAACTGCGGTAGGCTCGTCCAAAATAAGAATATCCGCTCCGCGATAAAGTATTTTTACTATTTCAAGAGTCTGTTTTTCGGAAACAGACATATCGTAAACTTTTTTATTCGGATCGATAATAAATCCATATTTGTTGCTTATTTCTTTTACTTTCTCGGCAATGGCTTCCCTATCGAATTTCTCTGTTTGGTCAAGACCAAGCGCAATATTTTCCGCCGCAGTAAAGACGTTTATAAGTTTGAAATGCTGATGAATCATTCCTATATGATAGTTATAAGCGTCTTTAGGAGAAAGAATACGTGCTTCTTTTCCTTCAACGTAAATCGAGCCTTCATCGGGGTTATAAATTCCCGAAAGTATATTCATCAAAGTTGTTTTGCCGCTTCCGTTTTCACCAAGCAAAGCAATTATTTCACCATGACCGATTGCAAGATTTATATCGTCATTCGCAGTTATCGAACCGAATCTTTTGGTGATATGTTTTAATTCTATCGCGTTCGTGTTCTCCAAAATTCAGTCCTCCTCATACAAAAATTTTCTCAGTAAAATAGTAAAATAAGGGCTGCGCTAAAAAAGAGCAGCCCTTGAATTTTCCGAATTAAAATCAGTATGCTTCGTTAAGCCATTCAATACCGTCAATACGGAGTGCAAAGTAAGGAGCGGACATATATCCATCTTTTGCTACGGATTCATGGAATTCGCCATCCCAAATCGCTTCACCGAAATCAGGAACCCAGTCGCCATCGGTATCAATAACGGAACCGGATGCGGTAACAGCTTCACCGTTAACAGTAAAGGTATTGACATCAAATACTTTAACAGTACCGTTCTTGATGCCTTCGGCAACTTCAGCAACTTTTTCGGCAGTACCTACAGCAATGATGTCCTCGTTAAGAGTAGTAAGTTCAACTTCGCCCTCTGCAAGGCCATGGTTATAGTCCTGAGCAACAGGCTCGCCGTTTGCGATGCACTCAATAGCATATACGAAGTAATTGGTCCAGTTAATACGAGAGGAAACAAGGGAAGCTTTAGGAGCAGCAGAGATCATGTCTGCGTTATAACCTACATGGAAAACGCCGTTGGTTTCAGCAGTAGTTGCGGGAGTGGTGTTATCGGAGTGCTGAGAAATAATCTTGCAGCCACGGTCGCAAAGATCCTGTGCGGCGTTAGCTTCAAGAGTTGCATCGGACCAGTCACCAACGAACTGAACTTTCATTGTAACGGACGGGCAAACGGATTTTGCTCCAAGATAATAAGCGGTAAATCCGGAAATGACTTCAGCGAAGGAATAAGCACCGACATAACCGAGAACAGCTTCTTCGGGAGTGATTTCGCCGTTATCGATCATCTCCTGAAGTTTCATACCGGCAACGATACCGGCAAGATAACGTGTTTCATGTGCACTGTTAAATACGTTGCAGGTATTTTCAAGATCATCCTGCCAGGATTTATCGGCAGTACAGCCTACGAAAGTGGTTTCGGGATAATCGGGAGCGATTTGGAGCATAGCAGCTTCTTGACCATAAGAGTTGTTGAAAATAATCTCGCATTCATCCTCGGCAAGCTCTTCGTTTGCAACAGCGACCGGATCGCCTTCAACAAGGTTGTATTTGATTTCCCATTCAACTTCAATACCTTCTTCTTTAAGGATTTCAGTTGCAGCATCTTTTGCGCGAATAAAGTTGTAAGTATAGCCCTGGTCGTTAGCATCACCGATGCAGATAAGACCTGCTTTAACTTTTTTAACCTCATCACCACCGTTTTCAACGGGTTCTTCGGTTTCGCCATTGTTTACGTCATTGTTGTTTGCCGGTTTTTCTTCATCGCAGGCTGCGAAAGAAAATACCATAACAAGTGCAAGGATAAGTGCAAGAAGTTTTTTCATAGTTCTCCTCCTAAATTATCTGTCTTTTTATTTTGGAACAATTTATAAAAAAGCATATTTCTATGCAATTTTAACAATTTTATTTTTCGAATACGATTTCGCCCGTTTCGGCATCGATTTTCGAAATTTTTGCAAGCGATTCAACCTGTATTCCTTTTTCGCGCAAAAGCTTGCCGCCGGGCTGGAAAGCTTTTTCAATAGCAATTCCTATTCCCTCTACAACAGCTCCGCCCTGATTTACAAGATCCATAAGACCAAGTGCCGCATTTCCTTCAGCAAGGAAATCATCGATTATAAGGATATGTTCACCGGGATTTATGTACTTTTTGCTGACAAAAACGTTGTATATTTTTTCCTTTGTAAATGATGCAACATACGTTCTGTAAATTTCACCGTCAATGTTTACACTTTCGGTCTTTTTTGCGAACACAACCGGAACATTGCCAAAATATGTCGCAGCAACAGCCGCAATACCTATTCCCGAAGCCTCGATGGTCAATATCTTATCTATTTTTTTACCATCGAAAAGGCGTTTCCACTCTTTTCCCATTTCCTGAAAAAGAGAAATGTCCATCTGGTGATTTACAAAAGAATCGACCTTTAGGACATTACCGGGGCGTACTTCTCCGTCTTTCAAAATTCTTTCTTCAAGGATTTTCATTACTGATTCCTCCATTTCAAAAGCGGAACAAAATACCGTATTTTCTATATTTGCAGTATAGCACTATTTCGTTTTTTTTCAAGTGTTTTTGGTTAATTTCTACAATTTTAATAACAAAATTGTTCGTTTAATGCACGTATTTCGTAAAGAAAAACAAACTGTACAGAAAAAACTATCAATAATTC
>JAZLFU010000259.1:0-1225 GCA_045615915.1 Oscillospiraceae bacterium | reverse complement strand
ATTTGCGACCAGATCGCAATTTCCATCGCCTACGCAAAACAGAACGTAAAAATCGTGGGAAGCGATCCCGGTATTTCCGCGCAGCTTAACGGCGGTACTCATATGAGCTTTGAGGATATCGGTGTTCTTCGTTCCATTCCTACGATGACTATTTTTGAGCCGGTGGACGAAGTTCAGATGGCAAAATCTCTTCCGAAGATAATCGAGTACAAAGGCCCGGTATATATCCGTATGTTCCGTAAGGAATGTCCGAAAGTATTTGATGATGATTACGAATTTGATCTCTTTAAAGCGGATAAACTTAAAGAGGGTAAGGACGTTACTATTTTTGCAACCGGTATCATGCTCAAAAAATCTCTTGATGCCGCAGAAATGCTCAAAGAAAAGGGAATAGATGCGGAAGTTATCAACGTACATACAATAAAGCCTCTTGATACCGAAACCGTGCTCAAATCTCTTGAAAAAACGAAATGCGCTGTTGTTGCCGAAAACCATAATATTATCGGCGGACTTTTCTCCGCAATTTCCGAAACGGTTGTTCAGAATATGCCTGTTCCGGTTGTTCCCATCGGCGTAAAAGACGTTTTCGGTGAAGTCGGTAAACTGCCCGACCTTTCCGCAAAGTTCCATATGGACGAAAAAGACATAGTAGAAGCCGCACAAAAGGCTATCGCCGCAAAATAAAGGAGAGTTGTAATGAAAAAGAAAGCTAAAAAACCGTTATTTGACAGCAGAGCTCCCGGTGGAAAGATGATTGTTTACGGTGCAGTTCTTATGATATTTGCCTCTATTCCTAACGCACTTTTCTCTTGGAAATTGTCTTTGACGGTTCCGATGAGCGATGGAGCTGTTGGAGCAGGGGATATTTTCGGACCGCTTCTTTCATATTGCTTGCAGGTTGCTCTTTCGCTTCTTGTTGCTCTTGACGGTATCAATAACCGTAACCGTCCAAGTAAAGGCAGAAGCGTAATGATAAATTCAATATGCGTTGCGGCGATATCTGTTTTTCTGCTTTTGCAGGTGCTTCAAGGCGAGGGAGCTACAAATGTATTTTCCAATGCGCTTGTAGCCGGTGTTTCCATAGCCGGAGCAGTTTTGATGTTTATTGGCGGACTTAAAAACAGAAAAGTTTTTGGTGGCGGAAAGAGCGCAAAATAAGGTATAATTTAAAGGGCTTCATCTTGTAAATGGAGCCCTTTTAGGTTTTGCAGATTTTTCGTATATG
>JAZLFU010000258.1:0-6208 GCA_045615915.1 Oscillospiraceae bacterium | reverse complement strand
CAGCGAATTTCGGAGTGTGCTCAATAAGCTTGTATATCTTTGCGGCGTTTTCCGAAATTCCGTCCGGAAGAGCCTTTTTGATTTTCTTTTTTGGCTCTATGGGAGGGGAAATTTCCTCCTCAATAGGAACAGAGGAACGGTTTCCTCCGGTACTTTCTTTTTTGATTATTTCCGGATATTCCTCGGAAAATTCAGCAAGGATATCCGAAGCTCTCGCAACGGGAACAGCGCCCTGTTTAAGAAGTCTGAAAGTACCCTGGGAGGTGCTTCTCAAAACGTCAGCGGGAACGGCAAAAACTTTTCTGCCCTGCTCCATCGCAAGATTTGCGGTTATTGAAGTTCCGCTTCTCGCCGCGGCTTCAATCACGCAAACGCCGAGGGACATTCCGGAAACGAGCCTGTTTCTTATCGGGAAAAAGCTTCCCTGCGGCTCCGCGTCCGGGGCAAATTCGCTTATTACAACGCCGTTTGCGGCAATAAGTTCTTTCAGCTCAATGTTTCCGGCGGGGAAGGTGTTGCAGATTCCGCAGCCCTGCACCGCAACGGTTTTGCCGCCGTTCCGAAGGCAGGCTTTGTGCGCTTCCGAGTCTATTCCCTCCGCCATTCCGCTTATTACCGTAACTCCGGAGGAAGCAAGTTCGCCGGAAATTATCTCGGCCATTTTTCTTCCGTAATCGCTTAATCTTCTCGTTCCGACTATGGCTATCGCCGGCATTGTGTTGAGATATTTCGTATCTCCGAGGGCGTAGAGAACCGGCGGGCAGGTCTTTATATCGAGGAGCCGTTTCGGGAATTCCTCCATATCCTTCGATATGACTTTCGCGCCGTAGTTTTCCGCGTTTTCAATGGCTTCCTTCGCCATATCAAGGGTGGTCGCCCTTATCCTTATGGCGTCGCGCTCCCATATTCCGCCAACATCTTTTATTCCCGCAGTTCCGGAAAGAAAAAATTCCTCCGGGTCGGGGAAACGCTCAAGTATACGGTCAATAATGGCGCTTCCGGGCTGAACGGCAAGCCCAAGCCATACCCAATGTAAAAGACTCATTGAAAGAACGCCTCCTTTACTGCTGATTGACAGCGGAATAAATAAGAATTGCGGCCGCGGAAGCCGCGTTAAGACTTTCTGCCTTTCCGGGCATGGGTATCATTACGGTATTATCGCAAAGGGAGATAACGTTTTCGGAAAGCCCGTTTCCTTCATTGCCTATGAGTACGCAGGAACGACTTTCAAATTTCGTTTCCGAAAGGAGCTTCGCTTCGGTGCTCAAAGCGGAAGCGTAGGTCATAACGCCTTTCGATTTGAGCACGGAAAGAACTTCCTCCGTACTTTGGGTTACTTTTACCGGAAGCCTGAAAAGACAGCCCATTGATGAACGGAGCACTTTCGGGGAAAGTACGTCTGCGCAGGAGCAAAGGAAAACTCCCTTTACGTTCATCGCTTCGCAGGTACGGAGAATAGTACCTATGTTTCCGGGGTCCTGGAGTTCGGAAAGCAGAACGAAAACACCGTTTTCCGAAAGCTCCGGCTCTTTTCCGAGGAAACGGCAAACCGCAAAAACTCCCTGGGGAGCCTTCGTGTCGCTTATCTTTTCGGCAACGCTTTCGGTTATGTAGAACACTTCTTCTGCCGTATCAAGCAGGCCTTTTACGTATTCGGGATAGCGTTTTTCGGCCTCTTCGGTAATAAATACGCGGAGTACCACGGCGCCGCTTTTTGCCGCTTCGGAACAGAGTCTTGCCCCTTCCGCAACAAAAAGTCCGGTATTTTTTCTTGTTTTTTTGTCTGAAACAAGGGCGGCGGTCTCCTTTATAAGGGGGTTGTCGCGGCTTTTGATAACCATGGCCTTTTCTCCGTATTCTGTAAAATTTGTAAAAAAGAGTAAGGAAAAATCCTTTTTAAAAGGATAAAATATTTACCTTTAAATAAAGCAATTCGCCCGAGCTAAACCTAACCCGGGCGTTTTTTGTCGAAATTAAAGGGCTGCTTTTGCCTGTTCGCAAAGAGCGGTAAAGCCTTCTGCATCATGGATTGCCATTTCGGAAAGCATCTTACGGTTAAGAGTTACGCCGCATTTTTTAAGGCCGTTCATGAAAGTGGAATAGTTCATTCCGTTGAGTTTGCAGCCTGCGGAAATACGGGTGATCCAGAGTTTTCTGAATTCTCTCTTTTTCTGTTTTCTGCCGATGAACGCATAGCGTCCGGATTTCATAACTGCTTCTTTAGCAATTCTAAACAGTCTGTGTCTTGCGCCATAGTAACCTTTAGCAAGTTTCAGAACTTTTTTTCTTCTTTTATGGGACATGATCCCGCCTTTAACACGAGCCATTGTTGTTAACCTCCGTAATTTGTTGTAGTTTCAATAAATTGAAAATTTTCTGTTGCGCAAGCCTTATGCGTAGGGCATGATTTTTCTGAGTTTCTCCATATTGGTGCAGTCTGCATAAGTAGCCTGGCGGAGATTACGTTTACGTTTGGAATCCTTGCTCTGGGAATTGAGCTTATGGGATTTGAATGCTTTATTGCGTTTTACTTTTCCGTCTTTGGTGAAACGGAAACGTTTTTTTGCGCCGGAATGAGTTTTGAGCTTTGCGTTCATTTTGATATCCTCCTGATAATTATTGCAAAAAGCAATTTTTAACGAACTTATTTGGTAGTTTTGGAAGTAACGATCATTACCATGCTTCTGCCTTCCATTTTCGGAAGCTTATCAACGGAGCCGTATTCGGCAATTCCGTTGGCAAACTTCTGGATCATTTCCGTTCCGAGCTCGGGATGAGCCATTTCTCTTCCGCGGAAGCGTACGGAGACTTTGACTTTGTTTCCCGACTGGAGGAATTTGATCGCGTGGTTGAGCTTGGTATTGAAATCGTTGGTATCGATGTTAAGTGAAAGCCTTACTTCCTTGACCTCGATAACTTTCTGATTTTTCTTTGCCTCTTTTTCGCGCTTTACCTGTTCAAAACGGTATTTGCCGTAATCCATGATACGGCAAACGTGCGGAGTTGCGGTTGGCGCGATCTCTACGAGATCAAGATTTTTTTCCGCTGCGGCGGCAAGAGCATCTTTAAGGGAAATGATCCCAAGCTGGCTTCCGTCGGCGTCGATCACGCGGACTTCCTTTTCGCGGATCTCCTCATTTATGAGCAGTTCCTGTTTTGCTATACTGAACACCTCCAAAAATAAAAAAAGTGCGACACAAAAAAGCCGCACACCGATTACCCGGACAGAAATAAACATTCTGCTCGGAATGGATTTGCCGCACCTCATTTGAAATGGGACGGCGAGAACGGTTCGTTCTGCTTCTTTGTAAATGTTATTATATAACCTTAAAATCCCTTTGTCAAGAGTATTTATCAGTTTTTTTGCTTACAAAAGATCGAAAAAGGTTGATTTTATACAAATCATATAGTAAAATATGGTTAAAATAAATTCTCTGTGAAGAGAGGAGAGAAAATATGAATAAAAAAATTATAAGCCTCATTCTTGCCGCATTTATGGTGATAAGCATTTTGCCTGTAAGCGTATTTGCCGCATCGGTAAGCACGAAACCGAGTGACGCCGTTTGGTTTGACGAAGACGAAAGAACTACCTGGTGGCTCTATGACAGCGATGAAGAAATTCTCACCATAGGCGGAAAAGGCGAAATCCCAGAATCACCCTATGCCTGGCAGTCAAAAGAAAAATACAGAAAAGCCATTGACGAAGTTATCATCAAAAACGGCGTTACGAAAATCGGCGACGGCGCGTTCAAGGATTGCGTAAATCTTACCGACGTAACTCTTCCGGCAAGCCTTGTTGAAATCGGTGATGAGGCTTTCTCCGGCTGTAAATATCTCGGCGATGTCGAGTTCCCGAAGGCACTTGAAAAAATCGGCGATAACGCTTTCGAAGGAACCGAGCTTCGGTACGTTGAATTCCGTAAAAATCTCAATTTCATCGGAAAAGAAGCCTTTAAAGACTGCAAATACATAAAAGACGTTGAATTCAAAGCCGCCTGCAAAGAGGTTGCTTCCGATGCTTTCGTCGGAGTAGGTACCGCAAAGAAAGAAGCAGATCTTACTCTTCCCGAAGGAATGGTTTTCACTACCGATAAGGACGGAAAATGGAACGGCGGATATTTCGAGCTTACAAACGAATCCGCTCCCTCCGCTTCCGATAAAGAAACCGCAGTCGTTATCACCGGCGAAACGGTAGTAGTCGAAAAGAAGGATAAAGATACCTCTGCCGAAAAAGAGGAAACCAACCCGAATACCGGCGCTCCGGTGCTCAATATCGGCGCGGTGCTTGTTCTTGCCGGCGCGGCACTCGTAATCGCGAAGAAACATTGATAAAATTTTAAACTAAATCAAAAGGGCTTCCTTTGCGGAAGTCCTTTTTTTATATCTCTATTTCTTTTCCGAAATGGAACGACCAGATGATCGCGCCGGAAACCTCTTTTCCGAGAGCCTTTTCCAAAAGACGCTCGTACATGATAAGCTGGGCGGAATAGCGTTCGGAAAGCTCGTCTGTGTTTTCAACATAGTCCGTTTTATAGTCGACTACCACTATTTTTCCGTTTTCCTCGAATACGCAGTCCGCAACGCCCTGTACCGTTATTTTGTCATCGGGAGAGGCGTCTTCGTATCCCAGCTCATTCGCCGGAAGGCTTTGGAGAAAACGAAGCTCGCGTCTTACGAAGCCGGAACGCCTTATTCGTTCATAAAGAGAGCTTTTGAAAAATGCGGAGACCTTTTCCTCGCTTATGGTTTCTGCCTGCTTTTCGGTTATGAATTTCATATCAACGAGGCGCTTTATCTCATTTGAAGGGCTTTCTGCCGCCTTTTCAAAATCGCAGAACTGCATAAAGGTATGAAGCGCCGTTCCTCTTTCCGCGCCGGAGAGAGCGCCGGAGGATGGCTTAGCCGAAAAGAGCAGTTTTTTGTGTATTCCCTGGTGAGTAAGCGAAGAAACGCCGGCTTTTACCGGAATATGCTCCGAAGCCTTGAATCCGTATTCCCATTTGACGTTTTCGGAAAGCTGTTTGAGCACCGAAAGATCCGCATCGGCTTTTTTATCCGGAAGCTCATCGGGAGCGCTGATATCCGGTATATCTTCAGGATAGGAAACAATGCCGAATTTCCATTTTGTATCGTTCTTTATCACAAGCGAATCGGTTATACCTACGGCATCTCTCAAAACTTCGCAGTCCGGATGGCTTAAAAACGCGGGAATAAGCCAGTCCGATTCGCCTTGAGCACGGAGCACGGTATCGGCGTCAAGTCTGCTTATATATCTTTGCATTATACGGTATTTGTTAAGCTCAGTTTGGAGGTTCTTTTTTGCGCAGGTTATAATGAGGTTTTCTTTCGCTCTCGTAAGGGCAACGTATAGGATCCTCATTTCCTCGGCAAGGGAAAGCTGGCGCGTCTTTATTCCGAGGGCTATCTGCGGCATGGTGCGGTAGGAAACACCGTAGGCGCTGTGCCGGAGCGGGCAGGCTAAACCGAGCTCGTCGTTGAGGTACGGCGTAGTGGAGCCGTTTTCAATATTGAATTTCTTTCCCGTTCCGCAAAGGAAAACTATCGGGAATTCAAGGCCCTTTGATTTATGTACGGACATTATTTTTACGGCACCGGAATCGGACGCGGTGGAGGCGGATTCAAGGTCGCTTCCGCGTTCCTCTATTTTTTCGATATAGCGGAGGAAGGCGGAAAGCCCGTGATAGCCGGAATCCTCACAGTCCGCGGCGTATTTTACCAAAAGACGGAGATTGGCAAGCTTGTATTCTCCGTTTTCGGAGCTGAGCATCATTTGAGGATAGAGCGTTTCGGAATAGAGCCTGTATATAACGCTGTCGGAGGATTCAAAGGCGGCATAACGTCTTAAAAGCTCGACCGTTTTTATGAAGTTTTCCGCTTTCGGATCGCCGTTTTCGGCGGCGCGCTTTACTGCGGAATAGAGCGGGATATTTCTGTCGAGGAGCCTTATTCCGGAAATCTCATCGGGAGTAAAGGTGAAGATTTCGGAAAGCATAGCTCCGCAAAGCGGAATTTCAAGGAGCGGGTTGTCAACAGTTTTCAAAAGGTCGATAACGGCGATTATTTCCGGCTGGGAAAGGAAGCCACCGCCGCTTTTCGTGCTGTAAGGTATTCCGAATTTCCTCAAAGCGGAGAAAAAGATATCACTTTGACCTTTCATAGAGCGCAGGATAATGCAGAAATCGGAGTA
>JAZLFU010000257.1:0-1704 GCA_045615915.1 Oscillospiraceae bacterium | reverse complement strand
TCCGCCGAGGTCGCAGCCGGCTCCGTTTTTTACGGAGGATACACTTCGAAGAGCTTTGAAATCGTATTTAGCTTCATCATCTCCGCTTATCATTGTTATTCTTATTCCACTGCGGAATTCGACCTGTTCTATAACGTTTTCGGCGTTGTCAATATAGCGGAGAGAGGCGGTTGAAAAACATTCGACTCTATCACAGCGGTAGTGGCGGCAAACTGCCTGGTGTTCTTCTATTGCCTGTATTATATGTTCAATTCCGTCCTGGGAAAGGGAATTGCCGACTGTGTTTTCGACTATTCCGGAAAAGATTGCGTCATCATAGATGATTTTATACTTTTCGTCGTCTGTTTCAAAAATATCAAGTCTTAAAGTATTTGTTCCGAAATCAATAATACCTATTCTCATAATTTCCTCCGAAAAAGCAGATAATTTATTTTATCATTAAAAATAAAAATTGTAAAGCGGAGAACTTGGTGGTATACTATGTATGTGATATTTTATTAAAGCGGAGGAATTAAAAAGCTTTGGAAGATATATTGATAATCGGAGCGGGAACAGCGGGCCTTACTGCCGCGATTTATGCCAGAAGAGCGGGACTTTCCTGCGTCGTTTTTGAAGGAGCCGTTCCCGGAGGGAAAATAGTGAATTCTCCGGAGGTGGCAAATTATCCGGGACTTCCGAAGGTTTCCGGTTATGATTATGCTATGGCGCTTCTTGAACAGGTAAAAAGCTATGGCGCTGAGATAAAATACGAAACCGTTATCGGGAGTGAGCTTTCGGGCAAGGTAAAGATTTTGAAAACTTCAAACGGAGAATATGAGGGGAAAACGGTAATAATCGCGAACGGCGCTTCGAGAAAAAAACTCGGCTGTAAGGGTGAAAAAGAATTCGAGGGAAAAGGAGTTTCCTATTGTGCAACCTGCGACGGAGCTTTTTTCAGAGATAGAACTGTTGCTGTAATCGGCGGTGGAGATACCGCATTTGAGGATGCGCAGTATCTTTCCGGAATTTGCGAAAGGGTATTCCTTGTCGTTCGCGATAATGATTTTTCTGCTTCTGATACTCTTATTGAGCCGGTGCTCAAAAACGATAAAATAACCGTGCTCAAAAATTCGGTTGTAACAGAGATAACCGGAGAGAATTTCGTTACGGGAATAAAGATAAAAAATATCGAAAATGAAACGGAAAAAGCAGTTACACTTTCGGGAATTTTTGTCGCCGTCGGAATTGCTCCGGATAATTCCGTTTTCGGCTCGGCACTTAAACTCGATGAGCACGGATATATAATTTCCGGCGAGGATTGTCTTACTGGAATAGAGGGCGTTTTCGTTGCCGGAGATACAAGACAAAAAGAATTGCGCCAGCTTGTTACAGCGGCTTCGGACGGGGCTGTTGCGGCAACGGCGGCGCTAAAATATATCAGAAAATCGAAAAAGGAGCACTAACAGCGTGAGAGATTATAAAAAGGAAACAGAGGAACGGGTTGAGTTCATTAAATCAAAAATGAATGATGCCAATGCAAGCGGGCTCGTTTTCGGAAACAGCGGAGGAAAAGACAGCGCTCTTGTGGGAATACTTTGCAAAATGGCGACCGAAAACGTTCTCGCGGTAGCTATGCCTTGCAGTTCAAAGCGCAATTACGGTGAGGATATGGATGACGCTAAACGCCTTGCCGAGGATTTCGGGATAGCTATGGAGGTAGTAGAC
>JAZLFU010000256.1:0-2489 GCA_045615915.1 Oscillospiraceae bacterium | reverse complement strand
CTTTCCGGCGGTATTGCATATAAGTCCGAACAGCGTTATCGGGAACAAAAGATTTTCTCCACCGGCGGACATTGTGCTCGGATCGGCAATAAACAGTATTCCGAGCGCCACCGAACCGAGAACGGAACATGCGGCAAAGCTATCGTTTCCGGCGCGGAATCTTATAAGCGAAAGAAGTCCTCCTCCGACTGCCACATGGCACGTAAGAGCAGCAATACATATTATTCCGAGGTTAACTGCCGGGAAAATAAAGCTGTCTTTTGAATATGCAATAAATTCCGGAAGCGGATATCCGAGTAACGGAGAAAGGCAAAGCGAAAGCGAAGCGATAAGAAGTATCACCAATATCGCAAGCCTGATAATAAGACTTGTAACCTGGGACGAAAGATTCTTTGCCACCGCTTCGGTTTGAGAAACGTCATCATAATCATCCGGCTCAACTTCCTCCGGCTGGTGCATATCCTCCATAAGCTCTTTGGCTATCTCGCGATTGTTCTTTTCGGAAAATTTATTCTTAACAGGCTCCGCAACCGGAATTTCGGGAATATGTATTTCCTGATCCGTAGGCTCCGCAACCTGTTCCATAAATTCTTTAACTTTATCCCTGCGCTTTTCGGTAAACTCCTTATAAAGATCCCGATTTTTGGAAGCAGTAAGGTCTTCCGCAGACTTTGGCTCTTTTTCTGTTTGTTCATCGGCTTTGGGCTGATCTTTTTTCAGAGCAAATCCTATAACCTTTTCTTCTTCCGGATCCTTTACCGGAGCGGCTTCCTGGATTTCATCCTCTTTATTTTCCGGAAACTCCACGGTTTTGGAAAATCCGTTTTCCGGTTTTTCCGAAACTGTTTTTTCCGGCTTCTTATCTATTACATCAAAAGCGAAGTCCTCTGTTCCTTCTTTTTTTACCTCATGAGCAGGAACAGTCTGCACTTTTGAAGAAATAGGGTTCTTCTGCTCCTTCGGTTTCTTTCCGTTTTTCCATTCGGTAGGTCCGAAATACTGCGAAAGAGTATCATCCACCTGTATCGTTCTGGTAGTTGTCGGCTCATTTCTGAATTTCTTCGTGTAAGTTGGAGCTTCATCCTCTTTAGGCTGTTCCGGAGCAATGTTTTTCTGTCGCATTTCAAAGAAATCGCCGGAGTTCGCGACAGGAGCAGGCTTTTCTTCACTCGGCTTTTTTGCCGCTTCGGAAGCCGCATTCTGCTTTTTCCGTCTTATCTCCTCAAGAATATCGTCAACCGAATATTCGCTGTTAGACATTTCTTTCCCCTTCCCGCATAATTTTTTATTTGTTACCTTGCTTTTATTCCGAGGTGCTGTCTTGCGACTTCATACATCATTACCGAAGCTGCGACAGACGCATTTAAAGATTCTATTTTGCCTCTCATAGGAAGCGATACCACAAAATCGCATTTTTCTTTCACAAGACGGCTTACACCTTCGCCTTCGGCACCGACCACGATTCCGACTGCTCCGGAAAAATCGGCGTTCCAAAGGGGATCTCCGTCCATATCCGCGCCGAATATCCAAACGCCGCGTTCTTTAAGCTCCTCAATAGACCTCGTTATATTGGTAACTCTTACGACTGGAACGTATTCAATGGCACCGGCGCTTGTTTTTGCCACAACGTAGTTAAGACCTACACTTCTTCTTTTTGGAATTATCACGCCGTGTGCTCCGCAGCATTCAGCAGTTCTGATTACAGCGCCTAAATTGTGCCCGTCCTCAAGTCCGTCGGCAATTATTATGAAAGGTTTTTCTCCTTTTTCTTCCGCAAGAGCGAAAACGTCATCAAGAGAAGCATAGCTGTGAGCCGCCGCCATTGCGATAACTCCCTGGGCATTCGCTCCCGCCGCAAGCTCGTCTATTTTTATCGGCGCTACCTCTTTTACGGGAACGCCCGCTTCCTTCGCCATCGCATAAAGCTTTCCCAATCCGGTACAGCCCTTTGCAACCATAATCTTATCTATTTCTCTTCCGGAGCGGAGCGCTTCGATCACCGCATTTCTTCCGGCTATCTTATCCTTATCCGCTTCGTTTTCCCTTACGGTATCTTTTTCTTCCTTATACATATTATTCTTCCTTCATAAGAGTAGAAATATTTACAACAGTTTCAATCCAATAGTCGCGGAGCTTTTCGTTTATCAAAGAACCTTTTGAAGTTCTTACATAATACTTTCTCGGCTTTCCTTCGGACATATCCCATTCGCTTTTCAAAAGTCCCTGTCCTTCAAGGCGCCTCAAAAGCGGATAAAGCGTATTCCCGTCAACCGGAACCCCTTTATCGGTCAGCTCCTGACCAAGCGAATAACCGTATTTTGGTGAAGAAAGTTGATTTAAAACGCCGAGTACGACCGTTCCGCGCCTCAATTCCGACACAAAACCGGAAACGATCTCATCATCGCTCAATCTTTCTCACCTCCAAACCCTGAAAAACAGTATAATTATCGCGCTTTTAATAATGTATTATCAAATATTTATTTACAGCA
>JAZLFU010000255.1:0-2379 GCA_045615915.1 Oscillospiraceae bacterium | reverse complement strand
CGAAAATACTTGCAATGGCGTCGAAAGGGGATTTCGATCCTAACGATTATCTCGTTGTTACAGATGAGGTGAACGAAGCGATAAGCGCGCTTTCGGAAGATCAGCAGGCGGAGGCAAGGCAGGAAGCGCAGTTCGTTCAATGGAGCAACAAAGCAATTTCAGAGCCGTATGAGCCGGGCTCTGTTTTCAAAATAGTAACTCTTTCTGCCGCGCTTGACAGCAACTGTATAACGCTTGGAGATACCTTCGATTGCCCAGGATATATCGAGGTAGGCGACAGAAAAATTTCCTGCTGGAAAAATTACGGCCACGGCCACCAAACACTTGCCGACGCAATACAAAATTCATGCAACCCGGCATTTATTACTATCGGTCTTCGAATGGGAAAAAATATTTTCAATAACTATTTTGAAGCTTTCGGATTGACTGAAAAAACCGGAGTTGATCTTCCCGGCGAGGCAACGAGTATCTATCATAATTTCAAAAGTATGACTGAAATAGATCTTGCGTCAAGCTCTTTCGGTCAAACCTTTAAAGTAACTCCCATACAGCTTATTACCGCGGTTTCCGCGGCGGTAAACGGCGGAAAACTTTATAAACCTTATATTGTGGAAGAGGTTATTTCGTCCGACGGAACTGTTGTTATGAAGCAGGAACCGACTTTTGTTCGCCAGGTAATAGCTTCGAGCACTTCGGACGTTGTGTGTCAGCTTCTTGAAACGGTAGTTTCCGATGGTTCCGGCGCAAAAGCAAAGGTGCCGGGTTACAGAATAGGAGGAAAGACCGGAACTTCCGAAAAGCTTGATAAACAGGGTGAGAACGGTGTTGAAGAATATGTATCATCTTTCCTTGCCGTTGCGCCTATTGATGATCCGCAGATAGCTGTTTTGATGCTTCTTGATGAAGCACAGATGGAGAACCCTTACGGATCCGTTGTTGCGGCGCCGGTAGTCGGAGCCATGCTTGCGGATATCCTTCCTTATATGGGAATTGAGCCTTCTTATACTGAAGATGATCTTTCCGCTATGACGGGAAAAGTAAAAGATGTAACAGAAAACCTTGTTCATGATGCTATGGCTGTGTTACGTTTACAGGGTTATTCAGTAAGCGTGGTGGGAGAAGGAATAAATGTTATCAGTCAGATGCCGGAGGGAGGTTCGATACTTTCGGCAGGCGGTACAGTAACTCTTTATACGGATGAAGAAGCAATTCCTACGGAGGTTGAAATACCCGACGTTTCCGGAAAGAGTGTTACGGAAGTAAATAACATTATAGTCGGAGCGGGACTTAAACTTAAACTTATTGGTGTAAGCGAATCGTTGAGCAATCAGGTCGCATACAGCCAGAATCCCGCAGCCGGAACTATGGTGTATCCGGGAACGGTAGTAGAAGTAAGCTTTACCGTTGATGAAAATCCATCGGCGGAGTAAAATACATATATTGAGATTTCGGAGGTGGTTCCATGCTTTTATCGGAACTTTTAAGGGACGTTGAATATACGGGAAAAATCAGAGATATAGATATAAAAGACGTTACCTGTGATTCACGGAGAGCCGAGCCGGGATCTGTTTTCGTCTGTATAAAAGGCGGAAATATAGATGGACACGAATACGCAAAAGCCGCTAAAAGAAACGGAGCTTCATGGATAGTTGCGGAGCAGGATACCGGAATAGAAGAACAGATCATAGTGCCGAATTCAAGGGCGGCATACGCCATTATGTGCGGCAACATAAACGGAAATCCTGCAAAGAAAATGAAGCTTATCGGCGTTACCGGAACTAACGGAAAAACAACGATAACGTATCTTATAAAACATATTCTTGAAGCCGCAGGGAAAAAGGTCGGCCTTATAGGAACGATACAGAACGTTATTGGAGATATTACTCTTCCGGCCAAAAACACAACTCCGGATCCGGCTGAACTTCACGTTCTGTTTTCGAGAATGTTGAGCGCGGGCTGTGAATACGTTGTTATGGAGGTTTCTTCCCATGCTCTTGATCAAAAAAGAGTTGAGGGCTGCCATTTTGAAACGGCTGTTTTTACAAATCTTACCCAGGATCACCTTGATTACCATATAACGATGGAAAATTATTTCGAGGCGAAAAAAATTCTTTTCAGAAACTGTGATAAAGCGGTTGTATGTATTGATGACGATTACGGAAAAGAACTTGCGGAAAGTCTTAAATGTCCGGTTACAACGGTTTCGGTCAAAGAGATTTCTTCGGATTTTACCGCGCATGATATAAAAAACAGTGCGTCCGGATGTAAATTCGCAATGGTCGGAAACGGAGTTATCGGAAGAGTAAAATTCGCAATGCCCGGGAAATTTTCGGTTTCCAACGCAATGCTCGCGGCTTGTACGGCAATAAATTGCGGAGT
>JAZLFU010000254.1:0-1829 GCA_045615915.1 Oscillospiraceae bacterium | reverse complement strand
TAAATTTTATAATACTGTGTATAACACGATTAAGCCGAAAAAACGAGTCCGAATAAGGTGTCTTACCCGGACTCGTTTTCAGTCTGTTTTTATGTTTTCCGAAAATCAAAAATCGCGCTTTTTGGCTTAACTATGCGGTTAATTGACCTTCAAGAGCCTTTGGAATCTCTTCATTATTATGCCGCAGATCTCCCTTATTTCATCGGGTATCATACCGAGAGGGCCGTTTATCGGATCATATTTCATCGTCTTTCCGTCTATTCTGAAACGGCAGTTATTCGCTTCGCCGGTAACGTAAAATCCGTCGTTTTCACTTTTTACGAAATCTTCTTCGTCAAGGAAAAGTGTAAATTTCTCTCTGTACGGCTTTCCGTCATAGGGGCAACAGTCCTCACAGGCGCCGCAGCTATCACAAAATTCGTCTATATGTACTATCTGTTTGCTGCCGTCCGAAAGAGTAATCTCCATATTCGCTCTCGAAGGACAGCTTTCAGCGCAGAAACCGCAAACCGTTTCACATTCAAGACAACGTTCTCCCTCTGCGCATTTGGAGCAGTCCTCACAGATCTTTCCGCGTCTTTCAAGAAAGTCCGTATCTCCCGCTTCATTATCCGGCAGATATTTATCGAAATGGCAATGGGCGATTTTTTTGGTAAGTCTTTGCGCATCCGCTATGACTTCGGATATTATTTCGGTTCTGTTGAAATTCGCGTTGCCGACAAGATACGTCGTGCTGTCCATTTCATCAAGAAGCGGAGAAACACATTCCTCGCCCGATGCGTTTACCGCAATATCCGCCGCCAGTTTATCCTTTTCTCCGGTATCAACAACCGGTCTTATTCCTGTTTTTTCATCCGGCTCTCCGAGTACGGATTTATGGCAGAAAAGATTTCCTCCGCGAATACCGGTCGGAATGAGATTGGAAGCAATAAAAATGCCTTCGCGCTTCATAGCGGCTATTTCATCACCCGAAGCCGTCATCCCGGATTCCGGTCTGTCGTATACAAGCGTTACTCTGTCAACGGCGGGAAGGCGCTTTATACACCTTGCAGCCGCAACCGCGCTATGTCCTCCGCCTATTATAACAATGTTTCCCATTATCTCCTCTTCAAGAGTTTCGGAACCGTTTCTGAATTTTTCAAGGAGTTCAAGCGCCGGTATACTCTTTCCGAACGCAAATTTGAGCGGCTTCTGGCTTTCCGCACCTATTGCAAGAACTATTTTCGCAAATCCCTTTTCTCTCAATTCTTTGAGGGAGGTTATTTCGGTTTCAAGCTCCATATCTATTCCGAGAGCCTGAATAAGAGTTGTATCCCATTCTATATCCGAATCGTCAACTCTGAACTTCGGTACATATTTTACAACCGCGCCGCCCGGACGCTGCGCTTTATCGAAAATGGTAACGTTGGCGCCCTGTCTTGCAAGGAAGCACGCCGTCGCAAGTCCCGCAGGGCCGCAACCTACTACCGCAACAGGCTCGCCCGCTCTTGAACGAAGCTCCGTTTCATCAAGAAAATCGAAACAGGCGTTTTTTGCCGCTTTATAATTATCCTTATTTATATTTATAGGACATTCATAGAATCTTCTTGAACAGGAGTCCATACAGGGATGAGGACATAAGGTTTCCGTAGTAAACGGAAGCGGATTTCTTTCGAATATAACTCTTAAAGCTTCAAGGCTCTTTTCGTTTTTGATAAGTCTTGTTATATACGGTATATCCTGTCCGAGAGGACACGCCGCTTTGCACTGCGCTTTAAAGCAGTATACCGGAGGAATAGATCCTTTGATCTTCTTCGGCTTTTCGGAAATACCGTTTCTGTATTTTCCTC
>JAZLFU010000253.1:0-1878 GCA_045615915.1 Oscillospiraceae bacterium | reverse complement strand
TTGACGAAAAAGAGCTTGAATCCATTATGGAAAGAGAGTTCGGGCCAATAAGAAGAAAGCAATATTCTGAAACGGCATATATAGATATTCCGAAGAACGGGGAAATTGTTTCCGAAAGAAAAAAGGAATATCTTATTGTTGATGGGTATAACGTTATTTTTTCATGGGATGGATTAAAGCGCTTTTCCGATGAAAATTTTGAAGCCGCAAGGCATATGCTGATGGATATTTTGAGCAACTATTGCGGATATACAAAATGTGAACTTGTGCTTGTATTTGACGGATATAAAGTAAAAGGGAATATCGGTGAACGCTTTGACTACCACGGAATACACGTTGTTTACACAAAAGAAAACGAAACTGGGGATATGTATATAGAGAAGCTTATAAATGAGATTGGCAAGAATTACTATGTAAAAGTTGTTACGTCAGACAATCTGATACAGGTTTCGGCAGTTCATTCCGGGGTTTTAAGAATGTCGGCAAATGAATTCAAGGAAGAAGTTTTCCAAGTAGGAAAGAGCATAGAGAAAACGATAGAGGAACATTGCAAAAAAGGATATTACAGACCGTTTTGCAATATTGATTCAGATTAAACAAAAAAGCAGCCATTTTTTAATGACTGCTTTTTAAATTGTTATCAAATTCCCAGATATGCGATAATTCCGATAAATAATGAGATGAGAGCTATAATTGCAGCAACAATTATATGTTCTTTTATATTTAGAACAAGTATTCCGAAGAATTCTCTGATAAATCCGTTGGGCCAGAAATACCATTTTGTATCTCCGGCAATGCCTTCGGCGTCTATTCCTACTTTTCTTGCAAGGATTCCGCTTCTGAGCATGTGGTAATTTGTTGTGGCAAAAGCGATTTTGGCATTAGGATTGAGTTCATCTATTATCTTTTTTGAAAACAACATATTTTCATAGGTGTTTCGGGATCTCTTTTCGGGAAAGACCTCATTGTTTTCTGCACCATGTGTTAAAAGATAAAGCTCCATTGCCGAACCTTCACTTATAACTTCATTGGAGCCTTTTCCTCCGGATGGAACATATTTAAGCGGTTTACCGGATTCTATTTCCTGCTTCCATGCGAATCTTATAGCGCGGTTTACTCGTCCTTTAAGGAGCGGAAGAAGTCCTCCGCGTTTATCAATGGAGCAACCGAGGATGACAATATAATCTTTGTCGTAGGTTGGAACTTGATGCGCGGCTTTATATCCCATTATTGCTGTACCGGCGAGTATACATTCAAAATAACAAAGCATAAGAAGACAAAAAAGCGGTATTGCAGTATTTATCAAAAGTAAAATAGGAGATTCTTTTTCGATTGATTCAAGAAAATCATTTAAAATATATATTACAGCAGTTCCACCTATATATAGTCCGGCGATGAGAATGCTTAACGCATTATGAAGATGGTATCCTTCTTTTTTCATAAGCACAATATTGCTTATTCCTACCAAAATGCAAATAGCAGTCATAATGAATACCGCGTAGTATGAAAATTCCCTGGGGAAACCTATTATCGCCTTATAAATCAAATTGAGTGAAATTCCTTTGGTGAAAAAAGATGGTATGAAATATATAGAAAGAGCAACCGTTAAGGTAATGAAAAATATAATTCCGCCTATGAGCATGATATTTTTATAAAGATAAAGAGTTTCTTTAAGAGATTTTTTGAGTTCTATGAACATTATAAAAACTGAAGTTATGAGCAAAGACAGAACTCCGATGAGCATGGTTTCCGGCAAAAAATCGGAATGGTCGGAAAATGCAAAAATAAGTGAAGCACAGAACGCTATTATCAAGGGAAGCGGAAGCAATTTATAATAAGAAAATGGTTTCATTTAATTCACCTCTATAAATAATATAT
>JAZLFU010000252.1:0-3030 GCA_045615915.1 Oscillospiraceae bacterium | reverse complement strand
CTCGGCAAAGCGGGAATAAAAGACGTAATCGGAATAATTCTGTTTATCGCCGTATTTTTGTCCTCGCTTATTTTCGGTTTATCGCCTGCGTGGGCCGTATTTGTCGCCATATTCGTCGGAATATTCAGCGAAAAGCCCTGGAAGGAGGCCGATAAACCATGACGCTCCTTATAATGTGCTGGGAATTTTTCAAAGCCGGACTTTTTGCCATCGGAGGCGGAATAGTAGCACTTCCCTTCTTTAATGATATGGCGGTAAAATACGGCTGGTTTTCGACGAAAGACGTTGCGGATATGATAGCCATTTCCGAAGCTACTCCGGGACCTTTCGGCGTAAACATGGCAACCTTTGCCGGATACAAAATAGGCGGCATTTTCGGTTCGTTTCTCGGCGTTTTCTTCCTCGTACTTCCAAGCTTCGTTATTATCATAATAGTATCGAAATTCCTCGACAAATTCAGCGAAAACAAATACGTCAAAGCCGCTTTCAAAGGCATTCGTCCCTGCGTCTGCGGGCTTGTTCTCAACGCCTGGTATTCAATAGTGAAGGTATCTCTTATAAATCCGAAAGCCTATATTGAAAGCCATAATATCATAGATCTTTTCGAGCCTAAAGCCATCATTCTTTTTGTAATAATTTTCATTGGATCAAGATATCTGAAAAAATTTCCGCCGGCAGTATGGATAGCATTCGGCGCTCTCGCCGGGCTTTTATTCCTTTAAAAATGCAGGTAAAAAATCGGAAATAAAAAATTTTAAAAATTTTAAAAAAACTGTTGACAATACCTGTCAGTTCGTGTATAATAATCAACGTTGACCGTACAAATCAACATTGTGGCCCGGTAGTTCAGCTGGTTAGAACGCTAGCCTGTCACGCTAGAGGTCGAGGGTTCGATCCCCTTCCGGGTCGCCACTTTGCTGATGTAGCTCAGTAGGTAGAGCACATCCTTGGTAAGGATGAGGTCACCCGTTCGAATCGGGTTATCAGCTCCATCAAGCCCCTGCAAAGGGGCTTTTTGCTTTTATATTATCATGTAAGGGTTTTGCTTTTTATGCAAAACTGTTTTTTCTTTTTTCGACAATATTTTTTAATTTGCATTTTGCATATTGAATTGTTCATAAATATATAATAATATATAGTATGGAACTTTTCGGGAGGTGTTTTGAATGAAAAGAGCAATAGTCCTTGCCGGAGGCGGCGCAAAAGGCTCATATCAACTGGGATTTTGGCGTGCTATCCGTGAACTCGGAATTGACTTTCAAATAGTAACCGGTTCTTCTGTCGGCGCTCTCAACGCTTCTCTTATGGCAAGCGGAAAATTTGACGAAGCAACAGATATGTGGACAAGTATAACAACGCCGGATATAATAAATACCTCTCCTACCCGTCTCTCGCAAATTATGGATACAAAAGCGCTCGCCGCATCCTTAAAAGGACTTGTCGGGGACGTTGGCGAAAACGCCGTAAACCTTAAAATGGACCCGTTCCCGCTTTCCATGCTCATTGACAGACTTTTTTCGGAAGAAGCAATCCGTGAAAGCGGAATAGAACTCGGAATAATGACTACCGAATATCCAATCCTCCACTCCGCTCCGTTCATAGCAAAGGATATCCCTCTTGGAACGTTAAAGGATTATCTTTTGGCATCCGCCACCGTATACCCTTCGATGGAACCGAAAGTAATAGGCGATAAAAAATACATTGACGGCGGTTACAGCGACCTTATGCCCGTAAATCTCGCTCTCGATATGGGCGCGGAGGACATAATAGCGGTCGAACTCAACGATTCCGGAATAATGGTAAAATACCAGACGAATTATCCCGTCAGAACTATAAAGCCGCATTTTGACCTCGGCCCGTCCATGGTTTTTAATCCCGATACCGCAAAACACAATATGATACTCGGATATAACGACACTATGCGCAGCTTCGGAATTTACGATGGCACCTGCTATACATTCAGCAAAGGCGAAAGAGAAAAATTCCAATCGGCTTACGGGAAAGCTTTCGTTTCAAAGCTCTCCGACGTTGAAAGTATAAAGAAATCAGAAGCTGAAAACTTCTGTAAAACTCCCATAGTACGCCTTTTTTCCGATACGAGGAAGCTTCGTTCGGGAAGAATGAAATACGAACTCGTTATGGCTTCCGCAGAGGCGGCGGCTGAAATCTACGGAGTAAGTCCCTGCCCGATTTACGAAACCGAAAAATTTGATTCGGCAATTATGAACGCATTTTCGCAATACGGAAAAAGCGGAATCGAAAAGGCGAAAGCGATATTCGAAAATCAGAAAACTCTTGCCCTTCGTCTCGGAGCTCTCAAAAGTCTTGACAAAAAAGGCCTTACCTCGTTTATAGCATACAAATGGCTTGCAAACGAAAGATTTTTTGACCGCGATATGAGAGCTATCGGCCGCGCTTTTCCCGAAGAATATTTTGCCGCGCTTTATATAAGCCTGATAAAAGGAGCGGGAAACAAATGAGAAAAATACTGAAAATAATTACGGCGGTACTTGCCGTGCTCATGGTTTTATGTTCATGCTCAAAAGGCTCCGAAGACGTGTCCGGCAGTAAATATATGTTTGTAACCGGAAAAAACGGTGGAACGTATTATTCGCTCGGAACCGCTATGTCCGCCGTCTGGGATAAATATTCCGGCTCGGAAACCACTATAATATCAACGACCGGCTCCATTGACAATATAGAGATGCTCGTAAAAGGCGACGCCGACATTGCCCTCGTTCAAAGCGACATATTCTATTACGCTTTAAACGGCGGCGAAATGTATAAAGAGATAAAACAGCACGGTCTTTCCGCCGTTGCATCTCTCTATACCGAATCCGTTCAGATAGTCGTCAACGCAGAAAGCGATATAAATACTATCGAGGATTTGAAAGGGCGAAGCGTTGCGGTAGGAAACTACGGAACGGCAACCGAAGCCGCCGCGAGACAAATTCTCGATGCTTATGGTATCACATATGACCAGATAACCGTAAGATACCAGACCTTTTCCGAAGCTTCAAAAGGTCTTGC
>JAZLFU010000251.1:0-17546 GCA_045615915.1 Oscillospiraceae bacterium | reverse complement strand
CGAGAAGATGTCCAAGAGCCGCGGCAACGTAGTAAACCCGGATGACGTTATAAACGAATTCGGCGCGGATACTCTCCGCCTTTACGAAATGTTTATCGGAGATTTCGAGAAAGCGGCGCCCTGGAATACAAATTCAATTAAAGGCTGCAAACGTTTCCTCGACAGAGTTTGGGCACTCCAGGATATGATGAACGGCGAGGGTATCCGTCCGGAACTTGAAACGAGCTTCCATAAATGTATCAAGAAAGTAACCGAAGACGCGGATAACCTTAAAGCGAATACCGCCATTGCTTCGATGATGACGCTTCTCAACGAGATAACCGATACAAAGAGCATAACGAAAGACGAATACGAGCTTTTTATCACTCTGCTCAACCCGTTTGCTCCGCATATCACCGAGGAGATCTGGCAGATACTCGGCCATGATGAGCTTCTCTGCAAACAGTCCTGGCCGCAGTATGATGAAGCAAAATGCGTCGAGGCTTCCGTTGAAATGGTCGTTCAGATCTGCGGAAAGATAAAAGCGAAGATGACCGTTCCTGCCGGCGCGGATAACGAAACCTGCATTGCCGCAGCAAAAGAGGCCGCAGCAAAGGAGCTTGAAGGCAAAACCGTTATAAAAGAGATCTGCGTTCCCGGAAGACTTGTAAACTTTGTTGTAAAATAATTTATATAAATTCCTCCGTTCTCTGCGGGGGAATTTATCTATGGAGAGTATTATGAAAAAAATAACAGCCGTGCTCATGGTTTTTGCGCTGGTGCTTACGGCGTGCTCAAAAGAAATACCGAAGGAGCCGGAGGAATTTACCGAAGAACTCGTATCGTCGGTCCCGGAGCCGGCTGAGGAACCTGAACCCGAGCCGGAGCCTGAACCCGAACCGGAGCCGGAAAAAACGGTTGACAGAAGCGCGGAATACATATACGATATGTACCCGGATTTTACGAAGGTGAACTATGATTCTCCGGCGCTTTTGGGAATTACCGAAGATATGGGTACGGAGTATACGGATAAACTGGTGTTCCTTTGCGATTCGCCGACCTATTGGATGGGCCCGAACGGACTTGTGCCTATGGAACATATCTGGACCGGGCCGGAGGGAACTCAAACCCTCGCTTATCAAAGCACCTACGAGATCCTCGATCCCTATGACCAGACGGAAAAGCTCATACGCGACGTTGTTGCGGAGCATAAGCCGGAGTATCTCGTTATCGCCATAGGGATAAACGGCATATCATTTATGGACGAGGAGTATTTCACCGAGGAATACCGGAATCTCGTTACGGATATACAGGAGCTTTCGCCGGAAACCAACCTTATTTTGCAGGCGATATACCCCATAACGCCGGCATATAAATGGTGGGGAAGTATAACCAACAAAAGCATTACCGCCGGCAACAGCTGGATTTTGAAGATCGCGGAGGAAACGGGCTGCCCGTATCTTGATGTTTTCGGCGCGATACTCGATGAGGACGGCAACGCGAAAGACGAGTATATGCGTTCGGACGGACTTCACCCGAACAAAGCCGGTCTTGAAATGATTTTGCAGTATATAAGAACTCACGCCTATATACCCGAAAATTAAAGTATATTAAATCCGGCGAAAAAATATTTTCGTTAATATAAATTTAATGGAATTTATATGATTTTTACTCTTGACACTTTACAAAACAGAGTATATAATAAATCTGTTACAGTTATGTACAAAAGAATATTTTTATATTCTTTAGCTCCGGCCCACTGGCGAAGGAGGGAAATAGATTATGGCAGAAATCCATGTCAAAGAAAATGAATCTCTTGACAGCGCTCTCAGACGTTTCAAACGTTCCTGCGCACGCTCCGGCGTTCTTGCGGAAGTAAGAAAACATGAGGCATACGAGAAGCCTTCGGTAAGACGTAAAAAGAAATCCGAGGCTGCCCGTAAGAGAAAGTATTGATAACTGAAAAACGGATGGCGGATGGCTTCTTTTGAGGCTGTCCGCTTTCTTATTAAAAAACAAGGAAAGGAATGGAAATATCTTGCTTTTTAAAGCGCAGTACCGTTTCAATACGGTTATGGATATAACTCCTGAGGATATAAGAAACGCCGGAGCAAAAGCGATTTTTATAGATGCGGATAATACCCTTTCTTTCCATAATTCAAATGAATCTTATCCCGGCGTTTCGGAATGGATACAGAAGATCCAAAGAAGCGGTATTCCTATGATCATTATTTCCAATAATAAAAAAGAGAGGATAGCGCCTTTTGCGGAGAAGCTTGGACTTTACTACGTTGAAAACAGCGCGAAACCGCTTCCAAACGGGTTTTTCCGCGCCGCGAAAAGATTCGGAATAAAGCCTTCCGAAGCCGCGGTCATCGGCGACCAGATATTTAGCGATGTTTTAGGCGGTAATCTTATCGGCGCAAAGGTGTTTCTGACCGAGCCGCTTGGGGAGGATACCAATAAATTTATTAAATTCAAACGCAAACTCGAAAAATTTATAAGATAGAGAAAAGAGGTCATATAAATGGATAGAATCAAAAGACTTATGCAGGAGCTTCCCGAAGATATCGATGCGGCTCTTATCACATCCGAAGTTAACCGCCGTTATTATACCGGATTTGTTTCCAGCGCAGGCAGCCTTCTCGTAACGAAAAAAGAGGCGGTGCTTCTTCTTGACAGCCGCTATATTGAAGCCGGAAGCAAAAAAGTTACCGACGCGAAAACCGTTCTTATGACGGATATGGCAAAACAGCTCAATGAGCTTTTTGAGGAGTTCGGAGTAAAAACCATCGGAATAGAATCCGGATATATGACCGTTGAAAGCCTTTTCAGCCTTCGCAAAGTCCTCAATGTCGAGATACTCGATGATCCGAGAGTAAATCAGATAATTCTTGCCCAGCGCTGTGTAAAATCCGCGGAAGAAATGGAAAATATCCGCAAAGCCCAGGCGATCACCGATAAAACCTTTATCCATATGCTCGATATGATAAAACCCGGCATTTCCGAAAAGGATCTCCAGCTTGAACTCGATTATTATATGTTCAAAAACGGAGCCACCGGTCTTGCTTTCGAAACCATTCTTGCCGCAGGCGCAAATGGCTCCATGCCCCACGCAGTACCAGGCGCGAATATAGTAAAAGAGGGCGACTTCGTAACTATGGATTTCGGCGCGGCGTATGACGGCTATTGTTCAGATATGACAAGAACTGTTGCTGTCGGCAAAATTTCCGATGAACAGAAGAAAGTATATCAGCTTGTTCTCGATGCCCAGCTCGCGGCGGAAAAAGCGGTACGCCCCGGTGTTCCCTGCAACGAAATCGATAAGATCGCAAGAGATATGATATACGGAGCGGGATACGAAGGAAGATTCGGACACGGTCTCGGTCATAGCCTCGGACTTGAAATCCATGAAAGCCCGAGATTTTCTCCGCTTTGCGATGACCTTACCCAGGTCGGTATCGTAATGAGCGTTGAGCCGGGTATCTATCTTGACGGTCAGTTCGGCGTAAGGATAGAGGATATCGTAGAAGTTACCGAAGACGGCTGCGATATTATCACAAAGAGCGAAAAACAGCTTATAACTCTTTAATTACGACTAAAAAACACCCGTTCTGCGTAATTGCGGGATGGGTGTTTTTATGAAAAGGAAGTTTATTTTTAATGAGACTTTTTATAGCTATCTGTGTTTGCAGAGTGCTCTATTTTATCGGAAAGCTTGTCGGTAAAGGAACGGCAAAGCCCGGCGATATCGCAAGAATTATCTGCCCGAATGTTTTGAAACGCCTTACCTTTGACGGAAAAATAATCTGTGTTACCGGTACTAACGGAAAGACCACGACCTCGAATATGATAACTCATATTTTGAGGGAAAACGGTTTTTCCGTAATAAACAACAGCTTCGGTTCGAATATGCTCGGCGGAGTTACAACGGCTATCTTAAATAACTGTACCTTCGGCGGAAGAGTTACCGCGGATTACCTCGTCATTGAAATAGACGAAAGATGGCTGCGCTTCCTTGTAAAAGAGATGAAGCCGGATTACCTTTTGGTAACCAATCTTTTGCGCGACCAGATCGTAAGGAACTGTTGCCCGGAGATCGTGCTCGAAAAAATAAAGCTCGGTCTGACGGATGGAACAACTTTTGTGCTCAATGCTCAGGATCCGGTTTCCCAGCAGCTCTCATGGGGAAGAGACAACCCGGTCGTATGGTTTGCCCTCGGAGAGAACTCACGCTCAACGGATACCTGCTTTTCCGGAACGAATGACGCGAAAGTCTGCCCGAAATGTCTCCATAAGCTCTCATATAAATATTATCATTATAACCATATCGGCGAATTCTATTGCGAAAACTGCGGCTTTGAATCTCCGAAGCCGGATTATATCGGAACGAAGCTTGATTTTGGAAACGCCTCTATGCTCGTAAACGGAAAACCGGTAAAACTCAGATTCGACGCGACTTATCATATGTTCAATACCGTTGCGGCGGCGGCAGTCTGCTGTGAAGCGGCGGGACTTCCCCTTGAAACGGTGCTCAAAGCGGCGGAAGGCTTCGATATAAAATCAACAAAGCGTTTTGATGAAACCGAATTCCACGGAAGAAAAATGCTGTTCATTCTCACAAAGCAGAATCCTGCTTCCATTGACCAAAGCGTTGATTTTGTCGCGAAGCACGAAGGAACCCGCACCGCGGTTATAATAGCGGGCAATATGTTCCATTCCCAATATAAAGACGTTATCTTCATGTATGACGTGGCATATGAAAACCTTAAAGATGTTGACTATATAGTGATAATCGGCGAAAGACGCTACGATATGGCGGTAAGGCTCAAGCTTGCCGGAATAGATATGGAAAGAGTTCAGATCTGCGAAGAACGGGAGCTTGAAGAGAAGCTCGAAAACACAAAGGGAGATATTTTTATACTCTCTCCGCTTCATTCCCAAACGAAAACCAATATTTTGAGGAGTTGAGAGAAATGAGAAAGATAAAAATACTCAACCTTTACGGTCAGGCTCTCGGCTTGAACGGTGATGAGAAAAATATACTCGCTTTTGCGGAGCGCCTTTCGGAGATGGGATATGAATACGAAATTTCCGAGCAGGGTGTGGGCGATGAAATAAATACCGAAGGCTTTGATATAGTCTTTATGACTCACGGAAAACCCTGCAATATTGCGGCGGTAAGCGAGCATTTCGCAAAATACAGGGAGCATATCCTCTCGCAGATCGAAGCGGGACAGCCCTTTGTGGTTACGGGAAGCTCCGCGATGCTTATGGGAAAAGGCTTCAGACTTCTCGACGGAAAGGAATATCCCGGAACAGGGCTTATGGATTGCCGTTTTGAAGAATTTGACGGACTTTTCGTAGGCGGAGCGGTGCTTTCTCCGGATTTTGCTCCTGATGAAAAGGTTTACGGCGTATATTACCGCTTCGCGAACGCAAAATTTGATTCTCCGAATGAAAAACCTCTTTTCAAAGCCATATACTCCTACGGTATGGGCGGCAACGCGGTTGAGAAGGAAGAGGGACTTCATTACAAAAACCTTTTCGTAAGCTGGAGCCTGGGGCCCCTCCTTGTAAGAAATCCGGTTATGATGCGAGAGGCGCTGAAAACGGTACTCAAAGAGGACTATGAAGAAACGGATTTCAGCCTTGAAGAAAAAGCGGTTGAAACCATAATAGGGGAGCTTTTGAAATAATACTTTTTAAAGGAGCGTATTTAAATGCGTTCCTTTTTTATTGCATAATTTATAGTTTTTGAATAGGATATGCCGGGTTTACTTGCAAAACAGAGCAAAAATAGAGAAAAAACGCTTTATTTCGATGAAGTTTTGCAAGCTAAATAATATATCCTGCATTTTTCTGCAATTCTTATGATTCAATCCGCCGCTTTTTCGGGTAAAATTTTTCTTCGGGAGGAAAAAGCAGGACAAAATCGAAAACGGAGCGCTTCAAAAGCTCGTGAAACGGCTTGTATATAATAAGGGAAGTGAATTTTGGCATATCTGCGCAGGGAAGACAAATAAATACGTTTTTTCCACAGTACAAGGACAGATGTACGCACATACAAGAAAACAGACAAAAAATCTGAATAAAAGTATTGACAACAATATAGAAAAGGTATAATATATAGGCTATACCGATGAAGTTTTTTATTTCTAAAAATTCATTGAGTAAAAAATCGCTTGATTTTAAATTATTAAATGAGGTGAAAGTAATGAAAATCAACAAATTGATCGCTTTGCTTCTCGCTCTTGTTATGGTATTCAGCTTTGCTGCTTGCGGTAACAACGGCGAAAACGCAGAGAAACCCCAGGGTGGCGAAGAGCAGCCTCAAGGCGGCGAAGAGCTTCCCGTAGAACCCACCAGCAAAGTTGTTAAAGCACACCTTACCGCTGGTCTTGAATCCATCGACCCCGCATTCACTTCTGCCGGTGATGACTTCGAAGTTATCGGCCAGATGATCGAAGGTCTTCTCCGCTGTGATGTTTCCGGTGCAGCAGTTCCCGGTATGGCAGAGTCTTACGAAGTTTCCGAAGACGGTCTTACCTGGACCTTCCATCTCCGTGATGCACAGTGGGCAAACGGCACTCCCGTAACCGCTGACGACTTCGTATATGCATGGCAGAGATGCCTCACCATTCCCGCACAGTATGTTGACCTTTTCACAACAACCGCAAGAATCAAGAATGCAGCAGAAATCGCAGCCGGTGAAGCAGAGCTTGATACTTTCGGTGCCTATGCAGCAGACGAAAAGACTTTCGTAGTTGAACTTGATGTTCCCTGCGCATTCTTCGACACCCTTATGTTCTTCCCTGTATTCTATCCGATAAACCGTGAGTTCGGTGAACAGTGCGGCGAACTCTATGGTACTGCTCCTGAATACTACCTCTGCAACGGCCCGTTCACTCTTACTTCCTATGAACCCGCCGCAACCGCATTCTCTCTCAAGAAGAATGAAAACTACTATGCAGCTGATGAAGTTGCTATCGACGGTATCGACTACAAAGTAATCCTTGATAGCCAGCAGGCATATCTTGCATATCAGAACAACGAACTCGATATCTGCGTTCTTTCTTCTGAGCTTGCAGAGCTTCTCCAGGGCGATCCTGAGTTCACTCCCGTTATGACCGGTTACCTCTGGTATCTCTCTCCTAACGTAAAGAGCAACCCCGATCTTGCAAACCTCAATATCCGTAAAGCAATCGGCATGGGCTTCGATAAAGAAGCTGTTGTCAACAGTGTTCTTAAAGATGGTTCCGTAGTTGTCAACTCCTGCGTACCGTTTGAACTTGCAACCGGCCCCGATGGCAAAGATTACCGTGAATCTTCTGATATCAGCTTCTGCGAATATGACGTAGCCGCTGCACAGGAAGCATGGGCAAAAGGTCTTGAAGAACTTGGCAAAGACGCTATCGAACTCACCCTTATCTATGATGAATCCGAATCCGTTAAACTTGTTGCTGAATTCCTCCAGGCACAGCTCCAGACCAACCTTCCCGGCCTCACCCTCAACATCCAGTCCTATCCTAAGAAAGAGCGTTCCGACCTTATGAAAGCTCATGATTATGATATCGGCCTTACCCGTTGGGGACCTGACTACGCTGACCCGCTTACCTACTTCAGTCTCTGGGCTGATGGTTTCACTCATAACTATGGCGAGTGGCATTCCGATGCTTATATGGAACTCCTTGAGAACATCGAAGGCGGAGAGCTTGCAGTTGACGTAGAAGCACGTTGGGCAGCATTCAAGGATCTTGAACAGATGATCGCTGATGAAGCAGTTATCCTTCCTGTATACCAGGCATGCACCGCAAACCTTGTAAAATCCAACGTAAAGGGAATCCACTTCCACTCCGTAGGTCTTAACCGTATCTACAGAGAAGTTACTATCGGATAATTTTTCTAATATTATACTCCTTATAATGAACAGCAATGTTCAAATGATTACTTGAAGTAACAGTGGCCCGCGAAAAAAGGCGAGCCACTGTATACTTTTATATTAGAGGAGGGTACTTCCCAGTGAAAAAGTACATACTAAAACGTATTTTATACTCGGTCGTGGCGATACTTGTGCTTTTGGCATTGCTCTTTACAATGCTCCAGTTCATGCCCGGCTCACCGTTCAATGACGATAAACTTTCCCAGGAGCAGATTGATAAACTCTATGAGAAATACGGTCTTGACCAGCCGGTTTATGTTCGCTATGTAAAATACGTCGGGAACATCCTTCGTGGCGATTTCGGAGTTTCTTACAATATTTCAGCAAATACTCCAATTACCCAGCTTTTACAAACGAGACTTCCCACATCAATTCGTCTTGGCGGCCAGGCCGTTCTATTCGGTGCAACATTAGGTCTTATTTTGGGACTTGTTGCCGCTTTGAAACACAATACGATTTTTGATACTATCGCGACGATAATTTCGGTTTTGGGCGTAAGCCTTCCGTCCTACGTTTTTGCGCTTGGACTTTCTTATGTCTTCGGATATAAGCTTGCGTGGCTTCCGCTTCTTTACCAGCTCGATAATCAGTTTATATCTTCGATACTTCCGACGGTTGCGCTTGCTATGTTCTCTATGGCAAATATAGCCCGTTTTACCCGTACCGAGATGCTTGAAGTTTTACACAGCGACTATATTTTACTCGCTGAAAGTAAAGGCATAAGCGGACCTACCCTTATAATCCGCCATGCCCTTCGTAATGCGCTTATTCCTATCATAACGGTTTTGGGACCGCTGATCGTAAATACCATGACCGGTTCTCTTGTTATTGAAAAGATCTTCTCAATACCCGGAATCGGCGAACTCATGGTACGTTCCATCCAGTCCAACGACTACAACGTAACTATTGCGCTTTCGTTCGTATACAGCGTTATGTATATAGGAATAATGCTCATCGTTGACGTTCTTTACGGAATCGTTGACCCGAGAATCAGACTTTCAAAGGAGGGCGGACATCATGAAAGCTGAAAACTTTGATTATACCGCGCTCCCGGAAAATGCTTTTGAATTACAGCATAATGATATCCATGCGCATATGGATACAAACTTTGCTTCCCAGAACTACTGGAAAGATGCTGCAATTCGCTTTTTGCGCAACAAAGGCGCGATAATCGGTATTATCCTTATTGCGATCATTGCCTTTTTTGCTATCTTCGGACCGGAAATGACTCCTTATACTTATGAGAGCCAGGAGATCACTCAACAGAACCTTTCCCCAAGAATAAAGGGACTTGAATGGCTTGGTTTTAACGGAAAAGAAACCATTAGAATAGGCGATGTTGAGCTTGAGAAAAACGGTTACGAAGGAAAATTTGACGACGTATATTATTGGTTCGGTTCCGACCAGCTCGGTCGTGATATATTCACCCGTGTTTGGGAAGGTACGAGGATCAGTCTTTATATCGCGGTTATTGCGGTTTGTATAGACATTATTTTTGGACTTTCATACGGACTTGTTTCCGGATATTTCGGCGGGAGATTAGACTCCATTATGCAGCGCTGTGCCGAAATACTCAACAGTATTCCGAACCTTGTTATAGTTACTCTTATGATCTTGGTATTGAGCCCCGGCCTCGGAGCGATAATCGTTGCCCTTATGATAACCGGCTGGATACCCATGAGCCGTATTGCCCGTGCTCAAATGCTCAAGCTTAAAGAGCAGGAATTCGTTCTTGCATCGAAAACCCTCGGCGCAGGTCCTTTGCGCGTAATATTCAAAGAGATAATGCCGAACATTATCGGTCAGATCATTACCCAGACAATGTTCTCCATTCCTCACGCAATATTCACCGAAGCGTTCCTTGCTTTTGTCGGACTTGGTATTCCGGCTCCTATGGCTTCCCTTGGTACTCTTATTTCGGATTCCTACAAGAGCTTTACAACTCACCCGTACATGATACTCTCTCCGCTTGTCGTTCTTGCTTTGCTTATGCTCAGCTTCAACCTCGTTGCTGACGGACTTCGTGATGCTCTTGACCCGAAACAGAAAGATATGTAAAGGAGGAAAGATTAGAAAATGAGCGATAAAAATGATTTTATTCTTAAGATTGAAGATCTTTCCGTAAGCTTTACCACCACCGCCGGAATGGTTCACGCTATCCGCGGAGTAAACTTTGCCGTAAGACGCGGTGAGACCGTTGCGGTCGTCGGCGAATCCGGTTCAGGTAAATCCGTTACCGTAAAGAGCGCCATAGGTATTCTTGATACCAACGGCAAGGTCGAATCCGGCCACGCCTGGTTCACCTTCAAAAAAGATAAAAACGATCCTAACAGCGAAGAAGAGACTATTGACCTTCTTTCTCTTTCCAAAAAGCAGATGCGTCAGACTATAAACGGAAAACGTATCGCTATGGTGTTCCAGGATCCTATGACTTCGCTTAACCCGACCATGACTATCGGCGATCAGATCATGGAAGGTATGCGTTGGCATTACAAAACCCCGAAAGAAGAGGCAAAGAAACGCGCTATTGAACTTCTTAATCTTGTAGGTATCACAGATGCCGAAAAGCGTTTCAAGAACTATCCTCACCAGCTTTCCGGCGGTATGCGCCAGCGTGTTGTTATAGCTATTGCGCTTTCCTGCGATCCGGATCTTCTTATCTGCGATGAACCGACCACAGCTCTTGACGTTACGATTCAGGCAAAGATTCTTGAACTTATCAAGGAAGTACAGGATAAACTCGGAATTTCCGTTATTTATATAACCCATGACCTCGGCGTTGTTGCGAAGGTCGCGGATTTTGTAAATATTATGTATGCCGGAAAGATCGTTGAAAAAGGAAGCGTTGACGAGATCTATTACGATCCGCGCCATCCGTATACCTGGGGACTTCTTTCCGCGCTTCCAGATCTTGATACTACCGATGAAAGACTTTACGCTATTCCCGGAAGCCCGCCGAACCTTCTTCATGAAATTAAGGGTGATGCTTTTGCACCGAGAAATGAGTTCGCCCTTAATATAGATAGTGTTGCGGAGCCTCCGATGTTCAGGATTTCCGATACTCACTATGCGGCGACCTGGCTTCTTGATGACAACGCTCCGAAGGTGGAGATGCCTAAAGAGCTTCGTGCAAGAATAGACCGTATGCTTAAGGAGGCGAAATAAATGGAAGAAAGAGTTCCGCTTCTAAAAGTCGAACACCTTAAACAGTATTTTCCGATAAATAAAAAGTTTACTGTTAAGGCGGTTGATGACGTATCTTTTGAGATATATCCCGGCGAAACATACGGACTTGTCGGTGAATCCGGTTCCGGTAAAACCACTATCGGACGTTCCATAATCCGTCTTTATGATCCTACCGCCGGTAAAATCACTTTTGACGGTGTAGACATAACCGGAAAATTGAGCAACGAAGATAACCATAAGCTTCGTACCGAAATGCAGATGATTTTCCAGGATCCTATGGCCTGCCTCAACCCCAGAAAAAAGGTCGCGGATATTATCGGCCAGGGACTTGATATAAACCATCTCTATTCCTCAAAAGAGGAAAGAAACGAAAAGGTCGCAAGAATACTTCAAAAAGTCGGTCTTGCTCCGGAACATGCCGAACGTTTCCCTCACCAGTTCTCCGGCGGTCAGCGTCAGCGTGTAGGTATTGCGAGGGCTCTTATTATGAACCCGAAGCTCATTATTGCCGATGAATGTATTTCCGCTCTTGACGTTTCAATTCAGGCACAGGTCGTAAACCTGATGAAAGATATCCAGCAGGAAACAGGCGCTTCCTATCTCTTTATAGCCCATGACCTTTCAATGGTAAAATATATATCTGATAGAATAGGCGTTCTCCATCTCGGACATCTTGTTGAAACCGGTACTACCGATGAGATCTTTTCAAACCCCATTCATCCGTATACTCAAAGCCTTCTTTCCGCGATTCCGCATCCTAATCCGGAAGTCGAAAAGAAACGCGTTTCAATGGCGTATAACTATTTTAACAGCGGCATAGATTATCTTGCGGGTGAGCTTCGTACCGTTGACGGCACTCATAAAGTGCTTGCCACCGAAGAAGAATTTGAGAAATGGACTACCGGCGAGCATAATTACAGATAAATACTTAAAAGTAAAAATCCCTTTTGCATATTTTTGCAAAAGGGATTTTTTTAAGGAGAGAAAATATAGAAACATTTCAAACGTCATCTTTTTTTTCAACGTTTACTTTCCGGCGCTTTTTGACCGCCTCGGTAAGGATGTATTCGATTTGACCGTTTACGGAGCGGAAATCATCTTCCGCCCAACGGGAAACCTCCTCCCAAAGAGAGGGCGAAAGGCGAAGGAGAAGCTGTTTTTTATCTTTATCTGACATGGCTTTCCATCTCCTTTGATAATAATCAGTATATCGAGCCGGTATTGACTATGGGCTGGGCGTCGTTGTTGCCGCAGAGAACAACAAGGAGGTTGGAAACCATCTGGGCCTTGCGCTCGTCGTCAAGCTCAACAACGTTATCGTCATTAAGGCGTTCAAGCGCCATTTCAACCATTCCGACGGCGCCGTCAACGATAAGCTTACGGGCGTCAATGATTGCGGAGGCCTGTTGGCGCTGGAGCATGGCGGCGGCAATTTCAGTTGCGTAGGCAAGGTGAGTGATCCTCGCTTCGACTATTTCTATACCGGCAATGGTAACGCGGCATTGAATTTCTTCTTTGAGATGCTGGGCAACTTCAAGGCTTGAGCCGCGGAGAGATTTTTCATCTCCGCCGTCGGAAATATCGTAAGGATATTCGCGGACAATGTTGCGGAGCGCGGCATCACATTGCGAGGAAAGAAACTCAACGTAGTTATCAACATTGAAAACCGCTTTTGCCGGATTGGTTACGTGCCAGATGACCATGGTCCCTATCATAACAGGGTTGCCGAGTTCATCGTTTATCTTTTGCTTATCGTTATTGAGGGTTATCTCTTTAAGGGATATCTTTTTGCTTATGGAAAGCTTCACTGTGCCGGTGGAAGCGCCGGTTTTCGCAGTCTGTTCCGTGTCGGATTCCAAAAGGTTTTCTGCGGTGGGGTTTATGGCGGTGGCAAAGGGGTTTACATAGAAAAATCCCGGGCCGTAAAGAGTTCCGTAGTATTCGCCGAAAAGAGTGAGCACGTAGGCTTCATTGGGGCGGAGAGAGCGAAGTCCGGCAAAAAGTATCGGGCATAAAATAAAGGCGATCAATGCAAAAAGAATTGCTCCGGCTATTGCGATGGAAAAACGTTCAGCGAAAACAAGGCTCAATACAAATCCCGCGGCAGAGAAAAGCTCCGCAAAAACAAGGAGAATAAGCATTGCCATTCCGTTTCCGGGATTTAGTTTTGCGCTGTATTCTTTGTTAGGGTTTTCGTTCATTTCATATCATCCTTTCTGATATCATTTTGATATCAAAAATATATTATCATATCCGTAATATTTTGTCAAGAAAAAATAAACCGCATAAAAATGCGGCTTATTGTTCAGGTAAACTGTTTTGCTTTTCCGAATTGAGGCGGTCTTTGATATCTTCGGCGGTGCCTCTTGAAAGAGCCGGCTTGTATGAGCTTTCCAGCTCGTCGGCAACTTCGGGAAGGTCCATCCAAAAGCGTTTCGGCATATGGCTTTGGCGGCAGGTTGGATTATAGCGGCTGTCAATGGCGATATGTTTATAATATGATTTCCAAAGGTCGCGGTAAAAAGCGTCTTCGGCTTTGTCCGGTTTTTCAAGGCTTTCGAGAGGGATTATAGCGGTGTTTTTCCCGGAATGAATAAGCGCCGCGCCGTGGGTTTCGTCATATATCATAAAGGTTTCGTTATACATTCTTGAACAGAAATACCCTTTTAGAAGCGGCAGAACGAAATGCTTCGGGTGTATTACCGCAAGGAGGGCGCCGTTGCTGTCGGAAAAACGGGTGAAGCCGAGGAGCATATGCGCTTCGTTTCCAACGGCGGCGGCCATTTTGAAAAGCGGATTTATATCTTTATCGGCGATCATGGAAAGAGCCTTTTTCCCTTCGTTGAAGCCTTTCCAAAGGTAGTTTATTATAGCGATTTCCTTACCGCCTTCACCGTAAAGGAAAGCTTTTCGAACATGAGCGAGGGCGCTTTCTCCGAGCCGCCCGATTATTGCGTTTTCAACCCGGCGGGCGTGTTCGTCTTCGGTTTCGACTGTATGTATTTTGAGCAAAGTCGGTTCCATATCGCCGAAAACGCGAACCTCCGCCGGAATTGATTTCATAACGAAACAATCAAAAACCACGCAAAGCAAACCGTCGAAGCTTCCGTCATAGGTAAAAATCAGAACTCCCCGGTCAGGCATTCTCTCACGTCCTCTCCTGTTAAAGCCGGCTCGAACAGAGAAAGCTGTTCAATGCCGTAATCGGTAAATCCGCCCATGCGGTTTGGGGAAATAATGGAATATATCATCGTTTCCGGAGTATCCGGAATTTTTTGCATTGTCTTTCCGCGGCAGGTTATAAAAAAACGCGCTCGTTTGAGCACCACTCCGAGCTTTTTGAGTTCATCGAAACCGAGGCTCTGCTGCCGCCTTGCGCTGATGATCCGCTTTGCGCCTTTAACGCCTATTCCGGGAACCCGGAGGAGCATTTCGTAATCGGCGGTATTTACTTCAATGGGGAACAAATCGAGGTGGCTTATTGCCCAGCTGCATTTCGGATCGACTTCCGGGTGGAGCATAGGGTGGCTTGGATCTATTATCTCGCTCGCCGAAAACCCGTAAAAGCGCAAAAGCCAGTCCGCCTGATACAAACGGTGCTCACGGAGAAGCGGAGGGCGAAAGTCAAGGGACGGCAAAAGGCTGTCCTCCTGAACGGGAACGTAGGCGGAATAGTAAACTCGTTTCAGTCCGTATTTCTTGTATAGCCCTTCGGTGAGGTTGAGTATATGGTAGTCGCTTTCCGGCGTTGCGCCCACTATCATCTGGGTGCTCTGCCCGGCAGGAACGAAATGCGGAGTATGACGGTATTTTACAAGGTCCTCGCGGTTTTCAGCAATGCCCGTCATAATCTGGCTCATGGGCGCGAGAACGCTGTGGCGGCTTTTATCCGGCGCAAGAGAAACGAGGGATTGTTCCGATGGAAGCTCGATATTTGCGCTCATTCTGTCGGCATACAAACCGAGCCGGTAAATAAGCGCCGGATCCGCTCCGGGAATCGCTTTCGCGTGAATATAGCCGTGAAAGCCGTATTCTTCACGAAGGATGCGAAGCGCCTCTATCATATATTCGCAGGTGCGGTCCGGAGTTCCGAAAACCGCGCTTGAAAGGAAAAGTCCTTCAATATAGTTGCGGCGGTAAAACTCAATGGTGAGGTCGGCGACTTCGCGCGGAGTAAAAGTCGCCCGCGGAAAATCGTTGGTGCGGCGGTTTACGCAGTATTTGCAGTCATAAATGCAGGCATTGGACATAAGGATTTTGAGAAGGCTTATGCAGCGCCCGTCTGCCGCGAATGAATGACAGCACCCGGCAGGAAGAGGTGTTCCTATTCCGCCGTTTATGCTGCTCTCTTTTCTCTCGGAGCCGGAGGACGAGCAGGAGGCATCATATTTTGCCGCTTCGGCGAGTATAGCGAGTTTTTCCATCATTTCCACGGGCAAAACGCCTCCTTTCATATACTGCAAGTTAATTATTCTATAAAAATAACATATGGTATACCATATAAAGAACAAATGTTCGTATATAATATACAACTTCTTTCGCTATCTGTCAAGATATATAATTTTGCGTTGACGGAAAAGAGCGAAAAGAGTATAATATAGACAGTAAATAAATGAGGAGAGGTTTTATAAAATGGGCCCTGTTATAATAGCTTTTTTACTTGCGGCGTCTGTTTCAAGCGTTGTTTTCTTTATACTCAGAGCGATGAGAAGAAAAAAGCATCCTACGGAGGAAGACGTTCAGGAAACCAACCGCCAGCGCAGAGAACGTGAGAAACTCGAAAAGCAGACTATGGAAAAGGTTACAGCGAAGCTCCAGGGCAAAAAGAACGGTGAGGAGGAGCAAAAGCCCAACGGTCTCCGAAGCGGAAAACACAATAAGAAAAAGAAAAAATAATTCTGTTTCGCAAATAATTAAAAACAGCCTGCTGAAAAATCATTCCGCAGACTGTTTTTTATATTTCTTATTATATCAATAGTCGTCGAGGTCGATGTTATTTATAAGGTCGATAAGCTCCTCTATTCCCCTGCCGGTAAGGGCGCTCGTTATTACGATATGGCGCGCGCCGGCGTTTTCAAGGAAAGTTACGGCTTGTTCCGTTGGGGTATCGTCGGTATCGGCTTTCGTTACGATCCCTATTACCGGGCGCGCAAAGGACATGGAAAACATCTGGGGAAGCCGGCAAATATCGTTTCCGCAGTCGTGAACGAAGCAGACTATATCCGCATCGTATGCCGGAGTTATGGCGGCGCCGCGGCTGAAAAACGGAGTATCGGTGTATTCGCCGGGAGTATCGATAGCGTCTGACCAAAGCTCGATGGACTGGGTTTTCTGGTACGTCATATCAAGGTTATGGATACGGCGTATAAGCGTTGTTTTTCCGCAGCGGGAACGCCCTATTAAGATAACTTTTCGGGATTCTATTTTTTTCGTTAAGCCGAGCGGTTTATAGTATTCTTCTCTGTCCTCCGGATTTACGAGGGCGGCGTTTACTGAATCCTGCAATGCGATCACTCCCGATATATTGAAATCAAATATATTATACTATTATAAAACAACTTTTTGCAATAGCTTAAAAACAAAAACTCTTTACGAAAAGAGCTTTTTGTGAGATAATCTTTACAGAAAAGCAAAAGGGGGATCTTTTATTTGAATATCCTTTACGAAGATAAATATATGCTTGTTTGCGAAAAGCCCGCAGACGTTCTTTCGGAGCCTTCGGAAAACGGCGGAAAAGATATAATCACTCTTTTGAAAGAGGAAAAGGGCGGAGAATATTTCCTCGTTCACCGCCTTGACAGAAATACCGGCGGAGCGATGCTCATCGCAAAAACCGGTGAAGCGGCGGCGAAGCTTTCTGCGCTCATACAGCAGAAAGAGTTCAAAAAAGAGTATCTTGCGGCAATAAAAGGAGAGCCGGAAACACCGGAAGGAGTCTTCGAGGATCTTTTGTTCAAGGATTCCAAAAAGAACAAGAGCTTTGTGGTAAAAAAGCTCCGCAAAGGAGTTAAAGAGGCAAAGCTTGAATACAAGACACTTGGGACAAAAATTCTTGAAAACGGTGAAAAAATCTCTCTCGTGAGGGTGCTTCTCCATACCGGAAGAACTCATCAGATAAGAGTGCAGTTTGCCTCGAGGAAGATGCCGCTTTTGGGCGACGGAAAATACGGGAGCCGCGATAACAAATGTGAAACGGCGCTTTGGTGCGAAAGGCTGACCTTCGTAAATCCGTTTACGAAAAAAACGGTGGAGGCACTTTCGCTTCCGCCGAAAGAATATCCCTGGAACGAATTCGATTTTTAAAAAGGAGGTAAATCCGCGTGTACTACCGTTCATTAAACGAAGAACTCAAAGAAAAATTCGGAGAAAAAGTGTATAAAGCGGCGCTGGATTGCGGATTTACCTGCCCGAACAGAGACGGAACTCTCGGAAAGGACGG
>JAZLFU010000250.1:0-4189 GCA_045615915.1 Oscillospiraceae bacterium | reverse complement strand
CAGACCGTATGGCTCTTGCATTCCTTTGCGACGCTTACGATGAAGAAAAAATCGGCGATGATGACAGCCGTGTCGTTCTTCGTCTTCATCCCGCTCTTGCTCCTTTCAAAGCTGCTGTTCTTCCTCTTTCTAAAAAGCTCAGCGAAAAGGCTCTTGCGGTACATGATGAGCTTTCCAAATACTTCATGGTCGATTACGATGAATCAGGCTCCATCGGTAAACGTTATCGCCGTGAAGATGAAATCGGAACTCCGTTCTGCATCACCTATGACTTCGATTCCGAAGAAGACGGCTGCGTAACCGTTCGTGAGCGCGATTCCATGGAACAGGTAAGAATGCCCATTTCCGAACTTAAAGCATATATTGAAGAAAAAATCGCATTTTGATTTCTAAAAACAAACTGCGGCGGAGCATGATAAATGTTCCGTCGCTTTTTTTGCCGTAATTATACACGTTTTAAATCTTATTCTTTTTTATAAAGCGGTTTTTTGTAAAAGCTCTTGATTTTTTGTAAAAAAGTCGTATTATAAAGAAGTAATTTTATAAGAAAGCCGATGACAAAATGCTTGAGTTCAAAGTCGTTTCCGTTGATAGCCCTGAATATGAAGAAATAAGAGACAAAAAGTTCTTTCAGAAAAGCGAGATTTCTGAAGTTATTGATAACGTTTGCAGAATGGATTACACCATACTCTATGTTGCCTGTGATTGCGATAATAAAGCAGTTCGCGGCTTTGCGATAGTTGATTCCGCAACCAGCAACGTAATATCCCTGCTCAGTCTTTCAGTTGATCCTGATTACCGCGGCAATGGAGTAGGAACACAAATGATAGATTATATCATTTCCGATATTAAACCGAAAGCGGTCGTTGCCGAAGCCCTTGATGATTCCGTGGGATTTTTTGAAAACTACGGATTTTATTCCTCCGACCTCGGAGAGAGCTTTTCCGGAACAAACGCCTATTACTTGACGTACAGATGTAACCAATAAAAAACGCCCTGCGAAATAATCCGCAGGGCATTTATTTTGTTCAGTTATCAGAACATGGGAACTACGGCAATTCCGTAGGTTTCTTCAATAAATGCACGAACTTCTTCAGTCTGGAGCGCATTTACAAGAGCAACGATTTTAGCATCTTTTTCATGACCGGCTTTTACTGCAACAAGGTTTGCGTAGGTCTGTGCAGCATCGGAATCTTTATCCTCGGTTACGATGACCTGGCTGTCAAGTCCTGCGCCTATTGCATAGTTTCCATTGATGATACCGAAATCGAAATCTGCAAGAAGCTGAGGAATCTGCTCTGCGGCAACTTCAACGATATCGAGATTCTTGGGGTTATCAACTATATCAAGAACGGTTATCTCATAACCTTTGCTTGCATCAACGGTGATAAAGCCAAGATCCTGGAGAAGATAAAGAGCTCTTGCTTCGTTGGAACCATCGTTAGGAATGGCTATTGAAGCGCCATCGGCAATATCTTCAAGCTTCGCGGTCTTTCCGGGATAAATTCCGAGGGGCTCATAGTGGATAGCTCCGGCGGAAACAAGGTTAGTGCCGTTATTTGCATTGTAGTTTGTAAGGTAGGGCTGATGCTGGAAATAGTTTGCATCAAGTTCTCCGGAATCAAGGGATTCATTCGGAAGAACGTAATCGGTGAATTCAACGATTTTAAGAGTGTAACCCTCTTTTTCGAGTGCTGCTTTTGCTACTTCAAGAATTTCTGCGTGAGGTGCGGGAGAAGCTCCTACGGTAATAACGTTATCAGTGTTACCTTTTGAGCACGCAGTAAAGCTTAATACAAAAACAAGTGCAAGTGCTAAAGCAATAAGTTTTTTCATGATTTTGCCTCCATAATCTGTTATTGTTTATTTGTTTCTTTTATCTATCTTCTTTGCTGCAAAGTTGAAAACAAGCTGTATTACTTCAACTATTACAACTATAAGAACAATTGTGATGAGCATGACTTCTGTTTCGTAACGGTGGAAACCATAGCGTATTGCAATATCTCCAAGTCCGCCGGAACCAAAAGCACCTGCCATTGCGGAATATCCGATAAGAGTAATCGTAGTAATCGAAAATCCTCTTATCAAAGACGGAACGGATTCGGGAAGAAGTACCTTATAGGCAATCTGTCTGTTTGTTGCGCCCATAGTTTTTGCCGCTTCTATTACTCCGGGATCAAGTTCCGCAAGCGAAGATTCAACCATTCTTGCAACAAAAGGTGCCGCCGCTATTGTAAGCGGAACTATTGCCGCTGTTGAACCTATTGCCTTCCCGACTATAAATCTTGTAAATGGGATAAGCGCTACCATAAGGATAATGAAAGGAATTGAACGACCTATATTTATTATCGTTCCGAGTATGGAATTCAGCGCTTTATTCGGCGCTATTCCTTTTTTATCTGTGATAACCATGATAACGCCGAGCGGAAGACCGAGAACATAGGCGAAGATCGTTGACGCAAAGGTCATATAAAGAGTTTCGAGAGTTCCCGTAATCAATATATCTTTGTACTGCGAAAGAAATTCCGTCATTCGGCATCACCCCCTTCTTTGTCATCAAGGGCGATACCGAGTAAAAGTTTTGTTGCGCTGTGTTTAGGCTCGGCGAAAACGGATTCCGTTTCACCCATCTCAACAAGGCTTCCTTCGTTAATAACTGCCACATGATGACAAATCGATTTTACAACTCCTATTTCATGAGTAATGATAAATACCGTTACTCCGAGTTTCTCATTTATATCTTTCAAAAGATTGAGTATCGCTTTCGTTGTAAGAGAATCAAGGGCGGAAGTAGGCTCATCGCAAAGTATTATCGAAGGATTATTCGCGAGCGCTCTTGCTATTGCAACACGCTGCATCTGACCGCCGGAAAGCTGGCTTGGATACGAATCAGCTTTATTTTCAAGCCCTACAAGTTTTAAAAGTTCGTTTACTCTGTTATTTATGCTTTCCTTACTTGCGCCGTCAAGCTCAAGAGGAAAAGCGATATTTTCTTTTACCGTTCTCTGCATAAGGAGATGATACCCCTGGAAGATAACGCCGACTCTTTTGCGGAGTTTAAGTTTTTCGTTTCCGGAAAGTTTCGTTATATCTTTTCCCTCAATGTATATTGAACCTTCTGTCGGCGTTTCAAGTTGAGCAATGCAGCGCAAAAGCGTTGATTTTCCCGCTCCTGACATTCCTATCACTCCGAAAACGTCTCCGGATTCAACATTTGCATTTATGTTTTTCAGCGCCTTTACTTCATTGGTGCCCATAAATGTTTTTGAAAGATTTTCGATACGTATCAATTTTCCTATTCTCCTTTTTGGGTTTAACAAATAATAAAAAAACTCTCGCCCTTTAACTAAAGGACGAGAGATCAAAACTCACGTGTTACCACCTTTTTTTATCTTTACGTCGCCGCAAAGACCTCCGCGGGTACCATCATACCCTGCCGCTATAACGGGCGATCCCGTCGCAGCCTTACCGAAACACGGCTCGGTGCGCAACTCCAAGGCCATCTTCAACACTTTCTGTTCGTTTTCCTTTCAGCGTACGGAAAATCTCTGTAACCGCATCCGGTGTCTACTCTTCTTTTCATTGTCTTTCAAATATTTTGTTGGTTAATGATTGCATTATACACTTTGAAAAATGAATTGTCAACAGTTTTTTAAATTTTTATTCCGTTTTTTTCAATTTCATCGCCATAACGGTTATATCGTCCGAATGTCCGTCGTTTCTGCGCTTATATGCGGTTTCGGCAATACTCTTTGCCATTTCCTTCGCCGGTTTTTCGGAAAGGTATCTCATTTCCGCCATTATCCAATCCTCTCCGGTGGCTGTAACTCCGTCGCTCACAAGCAAAGCTATATCTCCGGCGCCTAAAATAACACTGTTCTGTTCATACTCCGCTCCACCCAAAATACCTATCGGCATGGAAACGGATTCTATTTTTGAGGCTTTTCCGTTTTTCATTATAAACGATGGTGCCGCGCCGGATTTATAGAAATCCGCTCTTCCCGTATAAAGATTCATCGAAAAAGCATCAACCGTGGCAAGAGATTCGTTCTCCGATTTAAGCAAAAGTGCCGAGTTTACAAGCTTTATTGCCGCTCCGAAACGGAAACCGGCTTTCACCAATTTTGCCGTAAGCCCCGCGGTCATCATAGAATCAAGCGCCGCATAATCTCCGCTTCCCATTCCGTCG
>JAZLFU010000249.1:0-2960 GCA_045615915.1 Oscillospiraceae bacterium | reverse complement strand
TCAACGCGCATATTTATCTCCGAAAGCAGATCCTCTATCTGACCTTCAACGGGACGGACACTTATTTCAGGATCAAGAAGTCCCGTCGGACGAATCACCTGTTCAACCTGCTGGGTACTGCGCTCCTTTTCGAAATCTCCGGGTGTTGCGCTCACGTAAACTATCTGATTCAGCTTGCTCTGAAATTCATCAAAAGTAAGCGGTCTGTTGTCTATCGCCGAAGGAAGCCTGAAACCGTAGTTGATAAGATTTTCTTTTCTTGAACGGTCTCCGCCGGACATAGCCCTTACCTGCGGAAGCGTAACATGGCTTTCATCAATGAACAGAACAAAATCTTCGGGAAAATAATCGAGCAAAGTTGTTGGACAGGAACCCGGCGCTCTTCCTGAAAGTACCCTTGAATAATTCTCTATACCTTTGCAGAAGCCGACTTCGGTGAGCATTTCCATATCGTAATTCGTGCGCTCCGCTATTCTTTGCGCTTCAATGAGTTTGCCCTCGTTTTTGAAATACTCAACTCTTTCATCACATTCTTTTTCTATATCCTCAATAGCTTTGAGCATCTTTTCTCTCGGCACAATATAATGGGATGCCGGATATATGGAAACGTGGCTTACCTCCGCTTTTACTTCACCGGTAACATCGTGTATCTCGGTAATTCTGTCTACCTCGTCTCCGAAAAACTCAATTCTGAAAATCGTGCTGTCGGAATATGCGGGATATACCTCCAAAACATCGCCGCGAACTCTGAACTTGTTGCGGATAAGGTTCATATCATTGCGCTCATACTGCATATTTATAAGCTGTTTTATTACGTCGTCCCTGTCTTTTTTCATTCCGGGACGGAGAGAGAGCACCATTGTTCGGTAGTCGATAGGATCTCCGAGAGTATATATACACGAAACGGAAGCAACAATTATAACGTCCCGTCTTTCCGAAAGAGCGGCCGTTGCGGAATGGCGAAGGCGTTCTATTTCATCATTGATATCGCTTGTCTTTTCAATATAGGTATCCGTGCTCGCAATATATGCTTCCGGCTGATAATAGTCGTAATATGAAACGAAATATTCCACCGCGTTTTCCGGAAAGAACTCCTTGAACTCACTGCAAAGCTGGGCGGCAAGAGTTTTATTATGTGAAAGGACTATTGTCGGGCGGTTGACCTTTTCAATGACGCTCGCCATGGTGAAAGTTTTACCGGAACCGGTTATTCCGAGAAGTGTCTGTTCCCTGTCTCCGCGTTCAATTCCGGCAACGAGTTTTTCTATTGCCTGGGGCTGGTCGCCGGTAGCTTTAAACGGAGAAACAAGCTTAAAATCCATACTCTCACATCCTCTCGGTTACAGAACATCTGTTCTTTGGGTTAAAGATTATTGTAACATAAAACATAAAATATGTCAATATGTATAGTATGCCACATAAACAAAGAAGAGGCTGTTAAAAGCCCCTTCTTTTTCATTTTAAGGTTTTTTATTTTTCCGCTTTTTTGTTGCCCGAATTTCAAGCTATAAACACTATTTCGAATTCTTCGCAAAGCACCTTTATATCTTCGGAAAATTCGATTCCATACTCCTCACATTGTTTTCCGAAATAGTCCTTATGTACTTTACGCCAATATTCAAGGCTTTGGTCTCCCTCGCCCTCTTTAAATGCGAAATCTTCATCTATTTCGCTGAACTTTTTAACGTAGACTTCCTTATCCTGAATGATAAAAAGCGGTTCCTCATCACTATCGAGAATAATCGAATAATCTCCGACTTCAGGAACTTTTTCTCCGTCAAGCTCAAAGCAATCATAAAGGCTCGAAGTTGCCGTTTTTATTTTTGCCTGCGCCAATGCGGCAAGACGGTTACAGCCTCTTTCTCCGCCCATAAACTGCCAAACCGTATAATAAAGAGTGCTTGGATCCAAATCAAGATTGTGATCGCAAAATGCCTCCCAAAGATCTTCAGCCGTCATTTTTATTCCTCCTTTTACATCTGTTCCGAAGCACCTTTTTCACACAAATAGGTTGCTTCGAGATCTGCCATATGAAGCAATACGGCAAGCGGATATTTTTCATAAGCATGGCTTATACTGAATCCTCCCGCTTTTGCCGTTTCGTCAAATCCTCCCATATGCCAGCGAATGGCTATTGCTTCCTCCTCGCTTAAACGCATATATCTTTCCGCTATAAAAACAGATTTTTCCCCATGGCCGTAAGGGAACTGATCTTCGACTACATAATACGGTTTCTGTTCCCACTGGCCTTTTTCATTTTTAACGTTGCGAAGGCTTACGGAATAAAAATTTGCTTTGCAGATATCGTGCAAAAGCCCGCATATAGCAATGGTTTCATCGCTGTACTCCACCCCGTATTCCTCACAGCGCTTTTTTAAGAGTTTATATACGTTTATGCTGTGATAAACAAGCCCGCTCTCAAACGCGCAATGATACTTTGTCGAAGCAGGGGCAATATAGAAATCCGTGGATTCAAGCCAGCCGAGCAATTCCTCTGCGCCCTGACGTTTTACGTTATCTCTGAATATTTGAAGAAATTCCTGTTTGTAGTTCATATTATCCTCCGTCAATCCTCTTTAAATGTTACCGGCATATGGCGTTTGTGCTCGGAAATTCTATGATATCTGTCAATTATCAATTTTGATTTTTCATCGGTATTTCCGGTTGTGATATATTCGTCTATCGCTTTATAAGTAACTCCCATTTCGCTTTCATCGGTCTGCCCTTCAAAAAGCCCTGCGGAAGGAGCTTTTTCCACTATATGCTCCGAAGCATTTAGATAGCGGAGAAATTCAAAAACCTCCGTTGCGGTAAGGTCGGAAATAGGGTTTATATCACAGGCTCCGTCTCCCCATTTCGTAAAATATCCCATATACCTCTCGCTTCTGTTGCCCGTTCCGACAACAAGAGAATTTCTCGTCTGCGCTATGGAATAAAGCGTTGTCATTCTTATTCTCGGA
>JAZLFU010000248.1:0-3114 GCA_045615915.1 Oscillospiraceae bacterium | reverse complement strand
TAATGTTTTTAAAAACTTTATTTACTTCATATTAAATCATAAATAAGGCTTAAAATCAATATTTATTAAAATATTTCCTATACTTCGGGCGTTCACATTTATGCAAAATGATTTTTTTACCGCTCCTGCACCCGGCTCTATTGTAAAAACCGCTTTTTTATGGTAAAATAATATATGAAAAATACCATTACCATAAATATATTTCGGAGGAAAATATGGCTGATATCAGAGAAGAAATATCAAGAAGACGCACTTTTGCAATAATCTCCCACCCGGATGCCGGTAAAACCACCCTTACGGAGAAATTTCTGCTCTACGGCGGCGCAATAGCCCAGGCAGGCGAGGTAAAAGGCAAAAAAGCAAAAGCCGCGACTTCCGACTGGATGGAAATAGAAAAGCAAAGAGGAATTTCCGTAACCTCCTCCGTTATGCAATTTCAGCACGACGGATTTTGCATAAATATACTTGATACTCCGGGACACCAGGATTTTTCCGAAGATACCTACCGTACCCTTATGGCGGCGGATTCCGCGGTAATGGTAATAGACGGGGCAAAAGGCGTTGAACCGCAGACAAGAAAGCTTTTCAAGGTCTGTTCAATGCGTCATATACCGATATTCACCTTTATCAACAAAATGGACCGCGAAACGAAGGACCCCTTCGACCTCTGTGAAGAAGTCGAGCGCGAGCTTGGAATAGATACCTGCCCGATGAACTGGCCCATAGGCTGCGGAAAAGAATTTGCCGGAGTTTACGACCGTGAAAAGCGCCATATACTTTTCTTCTCCGGAGAGGGCCACGCAAAAAAGGCCGTTTCAGAGGAGGTCGAACTTTCCGATCCTTCCGTTGCGGATTATATCGGAGAACACCGCTGGGAACAGCTTCGGGATGACGTAGAGCTTCTCGGCGCAGGAAGGGATTTTGACATAGACGCCGTAAGAAATGGAACTTTAAGCCCGGTATTTTTTGGCTCCGCCCTTACCAATTTCGGCGTGGAGCCTTTCCTCAACGCGTTTCTCAAAATGACGACTTCGCCCATTCCTCGAGTTTCCGATGAAGGCGAAATCGACGTTTTCTCAAACGATTTTTCCGCTTTTGTGTTCAAGATACAGGCAAATATGAACAAAGCCCACCGCGACCGTCTTGCCTTTATGAGGATCTGCTCCGGAAAATTCGAGCGTGATTCCGAAGTATACCACGTTCAGGGAAACAAAAAAATGCGCCTTGCCCAGCCCCAGCAGATCATGGCGGCGGAGCGTGAAATAATTGAAGAGGCCTATGCCGGAGATATAATCGGCGTTTTTGATCCCGGCGTTTTCTCCATAGGCGACACCATAACTGTTCCTGGAAAGAAATTCCGTTTTTCCGGAATACCCACCTTCGAACCGGAGCATTTTATGACCGCCCGCCCAAAGGATACGATGAAGCGCAAACAGTTCATAAAAGGAATAGAACAGATCGCACAGGAAGGCGCAATACAGATATTCAAAATTCCGAATCTCGGAATGGAGGAAGCTATAATCGGCGTTGTAGGAACGCTTCAGTTTGACGTTTTCCGCTACCGTATGCAGAGTGAATACGGTGTTGAGCTTGTTATGACTCCGCTCCCCTACGAGCACCTTCGCTTTATCCTCGAAAGCCCTGTACCGGTAAATAAGCTTGACCTTGCCACCGGCTCGAAAATACTTGAAGACTACCGCGGCCACAGCGTTCTCGTTTTCAGCGGAATGTGGGCGCAAAACTATATGGAAAAGCAAAATCCCGGTTTGGTGCTTTCCGAAGAATTAAGAGTATAAGAGGAAATTTTTCATGGAATTCATAAAGAAACTTCGAACAGCCCAGATAGTTACAGCGCTTTTGACTGCCTTTATCGGTTTGGGCGCAATAGATATAGGTGCGGCAATGCTTTCCGGAAACGAAAATTCTCCGATATACGAAATTGCCCTTCTGGTTGCCGGCGCTCTCGGAATTGCGGGCTGCGTTCTCACCCTGCTTGACAGAGAACAGGGATATATGATCGCTGCGCTTGACGGAGTATTCATTCTCGGACTTGGTATATTCAGGATCGTGTCCTCCTCGCCGGACGTTTTTCTCATTGATTTTCTTTCGGTAGTATTCGGCTTTGTGGAATGTATCTGCGGATTTGCCCTTTTTAAAGATTATTCAAAAGAACATAAAAAATTAAAATAAAGGAGAAATTTATATGAGCGAAGCAATAGAAAACCTTCTCAACAGAAGAAGCGTAAGAAAATACGAAAACAAACAAATTCCCGATAACGTTCTCGATACAATTCTGAATGCCGGACTTTATGCCCCGAGCGCCATGAACTGCCAGGAGAGCGTTATGGTCGCCGTAAGGGATAAGGAAACCAGAGATCTCCTTTCCAAACTTAACGCAAGAGTTATGATGTCCTATGACGATAACGATCCTTTTTACGGTGCGCCCTGTGTAATAGTGGTACTTGCGAAAAAAGCTCCCAACGCAGTAAAAGACGGAAGCCTCGTTATGGCAAACCTTATGGAAGCGGCAAGCGCCCTCGGAATAGGAAGCTGCTGGATAAACCGCGCGGATAAAATGTTCGAGTTTGACGAAGGAAAAGAACTCCTCAAAAAATGGGGACTTTCCGATGAATGGCTCGGAATAGGCAACTGCATACTCGGATATCCTGCCGAGGAGCCGAAGCCCGCTCTGAGAAAAGACGGAAGAATAATAAAGATCGGATGAGCCGTTATTATATGCTGAACAAACCCTCCGGCATAGTTACCGCGACGAAGGATAAGGAAAGCAAAACCGTTCTTGACTTTTTCCCGGAAGATGAACGGAAACTGCTCCATGCCGTCGGCCGCCTTGACAGAGATACGGAGGGACTTCTCATAATAACCGATGACGGTGATTTAACTTTCCGGCTTACAAGACCGGAATTCGGCTTTGAAAAACGCTATTTTTTCATGGCGTTCGGCGAGCTTTCGAATGGCTGTATTGAAAAGGTCGAATGCGGCGGAATACCTTTCGGAGACGGGAGCTTTTCCCGGTCTGCAAAATTTTCCGATATAGTTTTGAGCACCGTTTCCGATGAAGTGGAGCATATCCCGGAGGATATCCGTGAGCACGCC
>JAZLFU010000247.1:0-1447 GCA_045615915.1 Oscillospiraceae bacterium | reverse complement strand
TTTTATTATACACGCAATAATATTTTTGTAAATAATTATTGAATACATATTTTAGGTTTTGTGATATAATATTATTCAGAAAATTACGGGAGAGAATTATATGAACGACGAACTCACAAGAAAAGATATAGAAAAAATGCAGGAGGAACTGAATTACCGCACCCTTGAGCTTCGCGGAAAGCTTATCGAAGACGTAAAAACCGCCCGCGGCTTCGGCGACCTTTCCGAAAACTTTGAATACAAAGAGGCAAAGCGAGCCAAAAACCGCAACGACAGCAGAATACGCTATCTCCAGGCCATGATAAAAACCGCGGTAATAATCGAGGATAATTCCGACGAAAACACCGTTGGGCTTTACGATAAAGTTACTGTATACGTTCCGGAGGATGACGCGGAGGAAACCTACCGCATTTGCACCGGAGTTCGTTATGACGTTGAAAAGGGATTTGTAAGCAAGGAATCTCCTTTCGGAAAAGCGGTTTTAGGCAAAAAAATCGGAGAAACCTGCAAAGTAAAAGTAAGCGACGATTACAGCTATGACGTAGTTGTAAAATCAATAGAAAAAATGGACGACGACGATTCCGCACCGCTTGCGTCCTACTGAAAAGAAAGGCGGCGAACAATTTATGCCCGGTCAAATGAGAGGTCTCGGCCCTCGCGGATTTCTGACTGATGAAGAAAAAAGCAATATGCCGAAAATTACGAAAGAGCTTATTTTCCGTATCCTTTCGTATCTGAAACCGTATTGGGTACAGTTCGTTCTCGTATTTATAACGATACTCATTTCCTCGGCGGTAGGTCTTCTGCCCTCGATAATCACCGGTAAAATCGTTGATGAAGCCCTCGTCGGAAAAGACCTTGCGCTTTTGATAAAACTGCTTGTTGCGGCATTTTTCACCCTCGCCCTTTCTCAAATAATCGGTGTCCTTGAAAATCATATAAACAGCTGGATATCTTTAAGAATTATCTTCGATATGAAAAACCAAATGTATAAACATCTTCAATATATGCCGCATTCGTTTTTCACCTCCGAAAAACAGGGCGATACCATCACCCGAATGAATACGGATATAAGCGGAGTGAGCACCGTTATTTCCGGCACTCTGACAAGTATAGTTAGCAATATCGCCATTGTTGTAACAACTCTCGTGGCTCTGTTTTCAATGAGCTGGCAGCTTGCCATCGTGGGAATAGTCGTAATACCTCTCCTTGTTCTCCCTACAAAAAGCGTCGGTGAAACCCGATGGAAGCTCCTCACCGAAAGTCAGGAAAAAAGCGACGAGATGAACCAGCTCATAAACGAAACTTTAAGCGTTTCCGGCTCTATGCTCGTAAAGCTTTTTACCCGTGAGGAAAAAGAGTACAAGCGCTTCGTAAATGTAAATGAAGAAGTTACCCGTCTTTCGATAAAAGAACAGCGAAGCGGCAGATGGTTCAGAGTTGTTCT
>JAZLFU010000246.1:0-6166 GCA_045615915.1 Oscillospiraceae bacterium | reverse complement strand
TAAAAATCCCTCCTATGGTACTTTACTCTATTCTACCATAGAAGGGCTCTTTTTTCTATTGTCCGTTTTTTACGGACTTGTGCAAATGCAAAGAGCTTTTTATTTTATAAAAATCAAATTTCAAGATAGCCTTTGAGCACGAGCAAAGTATTGAATACGCCATCTATGTGGCTTCTTTCATACCCGTGGCTCGCGTAAACTCCGGGACCTATAAGTCCGTGGCGGATATCAAGACCGGAAGCAAGAGTAGCTTCAACGTCGGAGCCGTAATGAGGATATACGTCAACGGCATAATCGGCGCCTTCGCGTTTTGCGGCGTCTATAAGCTTGCCTACTACGTCATAGCTGTATGGTCCGCCGGAATCCTTTGCGCAGATGGAAACCTGTTTTTCCGTACATTGTACCTCGTCGCCTACGCAACCCATATCAACGCTTATTGCTTCGGTAACTCCTTTCGGAACGGATGCGGCTCCGCCATGGCCCACTTCTTCGTATACCGTAATGTGGGCATATAATTTGCGTTTCGGCTCGATACCGTTATCTTTCATAAACTTCGCAAGGCCGATAAGAACTCCTACGGAAAGTTTGTCGTCAAGGAAACGGCTCTTTATGTAGCCGGAGGAGGTTATCTTCGTTTTAGGTTCAAAGCAGACTATATCTCCCACTTCTATTCCAAGCTTCCTCGTTTCCTCCGGTTTTTTTACGTCCTCGTCAATTACTATTTCAGTCGTATCGAAATTGCGTTTGGTATCAGTATAATCTCCGTTTACATGAACTGAAGCGTTATTGAGCTGAAGCGTTCCGTCATATACCATACCGCACCTTGTATAAATCCTAACGTCTTCGGATTCACCGTTTTCCGCTCTCATTCCTCCGAGCGGAGTAACACGAAGGCGACCGTTTGATTTTATTTCGGCAACCATCGCGCCGAGCGTATCGGTATGCGCTTCAAGGAAAAGCGCATTGTTTTCATCTTTTCCGCCGAAGTCAACGAGGACTCCGCCTTTTTCGGTTATTTCGGCTTTATATCCAAGCTCCGAAAAAGTATTTTTTACCCATTCGGCGGCCTTTTTCGTAAATCCAGTAGGGCTGTCTATCGCAAGAAGCTCCTTCGCTTTTTCCGCAGAATAAACCGCATATTCTCTTTCCATAATAATCCTCCGAAAAATTATTGTCTTACATTTTATATAATATCACAACAAAGGTAATCTGTCGATATTTATTTTTTAAAATCGAGTGTTGACATAATTGCCAAAATATTGTATCATATGATACAGAAAGGAGGCATTTTATGACTGAAAGCGATAAAACAGTTTTCTCATCCAGCCCGCTTTTTTCAAAATTCGGAACTGAATATTACGAAAAGCTTATAAAAAGCAAAATGGCAAAAATTGCCTCATATAAAAAAGGAGAAGTCATTCTCGATGAAAAAAATCAAATGCGCTGTCTTATGCTCATTCTGAAAGGCGGCGTTTCGGTTTCCAAAATCGGAACGGACGGAAAGAAAGCCATTATCAATTTCTTAAACAAAGGCGATATTTTCGGAATGGCGACTCTTTTTTACGAACACAGCGAATATCCTTCCGTAATAACCGCCGAAGAACCCTGCCGCATAGCGATAATCCCGAAAGATATAGTTGACAAGGCCTTTAAAAAATCTCCGGAATTCGCAAAAGAATATGTTACCCTGCTCTCCGAAAAAATTCATTTTCTTAACAGAAGAATAAGCACCTTCGCCGAAAGCGAATCCGATGAAAAGCTTTTGAATTGGCTTAAAAACAATTCCGGAGGGAAAAAGGAATTCGAGCTTTCCTGCAGTATCTCAAAGCTCGCGTTTATTCTCAACATAGGAAGAGCCTCTGTATACCGTGCGTTTGACTCTCTCATATATGACGGTTACATTCTGAAAGACGGCAAAAAAATAACTATTCTCAAATAACAAGAGGTAATAAAAATGAAAAAAATTCTGTCAGTTATACTTGTACTTGCCATGGTACTGGCGTTTTCCTCCTGCTCAAAAAGCGGAGAAAACAAAACAACAATGAATATCGGAGTTTTAAAAGGCCCCACCGGACTCGGCACCGTGCAGATGATGGAAAACGACGCAAACGGAGAAAAATACTCCTTTACGGTTGCCGGAGCGGCGGATGAGCTTACCGGAAGACTTGTAAGCGGCGACCTCGATATCGCCATGCTTCCGACCAACGCCATCGCAACTCTTTATAATAAAACCGGCGGAGATATAGTCTGCCTCGGAGTAAATACCCTCGGCGTTCTGTATATTCTCGAAAACGGAAACAGTATAAATTCCGTTTCCGACCTTGAAGGGAAAATCATTCTCTCCTCCGGAAAAGGAAGTATAGCCGAACACGTTCTTTCAATCATATTGAGTGAAAACAACGTCAACGCAGAAATCTTTTGGGCAACAGAGCATACGGAAGCCGTTACCCTCGCCCTTACCGGTGAGTATGATATCGTTATGCTTCCCGAACCCTTCGTTACCAACCTTATAACCAAAGACGGAAGCTTCAGAGTCGCTCTCGGCCTTACGGAAGAATGGTTCAAAATTTCCGACGGTACCGCTCTTACCATGGGCGGCGTCGCGGTACGCAAAGCTTTCCTTGACGAGCATCCGGACGCTGTAAAAGCCTTCGTTGAGGATTACGAAAAGAGCGTTACATACACCTGCACCGAGCCTGCCGAAGCCGCAAAACTCGCTGAAAAATACGATATAATCGCTGCCGCAGTCGCCGAAAACGCAATTCCGCGCTGCCATATAGTCTGGCTCCATGGAAATAGCTATAAAGATACTCTTAACAAATTTTTAAGCGAAATATACGAGGTGAACCCAATGCTTATCGGAGAAAATATTCCCGGAGATGATTTTTATGCAAAACAATAAAAGTTTTCTCATAAAGACAATAAAACTTGCCGCCGTGCTCATTTTCTGGATCGCGGTCTGGGAAACAATATTTCTTATAGTTCGCAAAGATGTGCTCGTGCCCCCTCCTTTCTCCGTTGCTGCAGCTCTGTTCAGACTTTGCGGAAAAACCGAATTTTGGCTCTCTATCGGAGTATCTCTATCCCGAATACTTTTGGGGCTGTTTGCCGGCACGGTAATCGGCTGCATCTTTGCCGCGGCGACCTCCGCATCTTCTTTCGCAAAACTGCTTTTGTCTCCGCTTTTGCAAATAATAAAAGCAACACCTATCGCGTCGTTTATTATTCTTGCCCTTATCTGGCTCGACGTAGGTAACGTACCGGTTTTAACAGCAATGCTCGTTGTTATCCCCGGAGTTTGGGCAAACGTAGAAAGCGGAATATTTTCCGTTGATAAAGAACTCGTTCAAATGGCGAATTGCTTCGGAGTACCGAAATCAAAGGTATTTTTCAAAATAGCCGTTCCGTCGATAAGGCCGTATTTCCTCGCGGCAATGAGTTCTTCAATAGGAATGGCATGGAAAGCAGGAATTGCGGCGGAGGTAATCTGTCCCTATAAAAATTCAATAGGAACTGCCCTCCACGATTCAAAGATATATTTCCAAACTATAGACCTTTTTGCCTGGACTATCACGGTAATCATTTTGAGTGTGGTGCTTGAAAAAGTGATTTTGAGCATCATAAAGAAAGGGGGCAAAACCGGTGCTCAAATTCAATAAAGTATCTTTTTCATACGGCGATAAAACTATTCTTTCCGATTTTGAACTGTCAATGGCCGATGGTGAAAGAACCGCCATACTCGGGCATTCCGGAAGCGGCAAAACAACTCTGCTGAAGCTTGCCGCCGGAATTGAAAAAGCCAAAAGCGGTGCCGTTGAAACCTCTTTTAAAAAAGCCTCCTTTCTTTTTCAGGAGGACAGACTTCTCCCCTGGTGCACCGCAAAAGAAAACCTCACTTTTGTAGGCGCTTCCGATGAGCTCTCGCAAAAGCTTCTTGATGCAACCGGAATAGGCGAATATTCCGATAAACTTCCGGAGGAACTTTCAGGAGGTATGAAAAGGCGGCTTGCAATAGCCAGAGCGCTTGTCATAGACGCTGATACTTTCTTTATTGATGAACCTCTTCACGGGCTCGATTTGAAATCCGCAAAAGATATGCTCTGCCTTATCGCCGAAAAAATCGAAGGCAAAAGCGCCTTGATAATAACCCACAGCCCCGAAGAAGCGTTTAAACTCGCACAAAGAATAATCATCGTCGGCGAAAGACCACTTAAAATACTCGACGACAGAAATATTTTGGATTTCAAAGACGAAGAAGAGCTAAAACAATTCGTAAAAAACGTTATCTGATTTTCAGTTTGCAAAAATACTTTTTCTGTGCTATTATATTTTTCAGTATTTTGGCGGAAGAAGGTTTCGTTTTTATTGAAAACTTTAATAATATACGCTTCCAAAACGGGAACTACAAAGAAATGCGCGGCGCTTCTTGCGGCGAATTTGGGTGCGGAAAACTGTGATATATGCTCCGTCTATGATGATCTTCCCGAAGTATCCGGCTATGACTGTATAATAATCGGCTCCTATATAAGAATGGGAGTTTTGGATAAAAAAATAATTTCGTTTATTTCCGGAAACAGCGAGGCGCTTTTCAAAATGCCTTTCGGAATATTCCTCTGCGGCTGTCTTGAAGATAAGCTCCAGGATGCGATTATCAAGAATTTGAGCGAAGAACTTTTAAATCACGCGCTCTGTGTCGATTATTTTGGTGGAGAGCTTCATCAGGAATGTTATAAAGGAATTGAAAAGCTCTTTGCAAAATCAATTACAAAGATTTCCGGAAAAGACAGCAATTTTAAAATTGAAACAAAAATACACCCCGAAACAATAAGCGCTTTCGTAAACGAAATAAAAGATAAGATTTGATTTTACTTATAAAAATAAAGCGTCTTCCTTATAATGCACAAGTCCGTAAAAAACGGACAATAGAAAAAAATCCCTCCTATGGTAGAATAGAGTAAAGTACCATAGAAGGGATTTTTATGTCAAGAAGTTACAGACACATACAAGAATATGGAAGTGAAATATTGTCATTAAAAGGACAGGGAAAGACATTACGAGAATTCAGTTAAAAACAAAACTGACTCCGATGGAATACCGAAGTCAGTTCCTTGTTTAAATTTTAATATTTACCTGCCATTGGGGCTTTTTTGTACTGTACGCACAATTTGGAGCACTTCATAAACGGAAGGCGTTTTTATTTTAAATCATATTATTTATTTTCACAGAGATGAAAAAATCATCTTTGCCGCTTCGTCTATGGCTTCGGGATCACCCGTAAAATCTTTTATTTCAGAAACGTTTTTCTTTTCGGCATAGTCCGCTTCCAAAACGGAAACAAAAACCGCCGTTCCTTTGCCTTTTTCCGATTTTATATCAAAATTTCCGCCCATCGCCTCAACGTTATTCTTCGCAATGGTAAGCCCTATTCCGAGGCCGTCTGTTGTGCTGAAAAACGGCTCGCAGCAATGTTCTAGCGTTTCCTTATCCATTCCCGCTCCACTATCTGAAATTTTGATTTTTACGTATTTTTTCGTATTTGACACCGATATCCTTATTTTATCTCCGCTTTGTGAATTTTCAAAAGAGTTTTTCAGAATATAAAAAAGCGAATAATAGAATTTCATTCCGTCGACAGCAATAATACTGTTTTCATCCTGAATGGATAAGTCTATTCCTACGTTTTTTCTTACGGCATACGAAAGCGCCTTTTGTTTTATATCGAGAAGCGCCGATTTTACCGATAGCTTTTTAAGATTTATCTCGTTTTTATTAGCTATAATATCGCAATAATCGCGGAATTCATTTTGAAGCAATATTATCCCGTTTGCATTTTCTTTTATTTTTGCATATTTTTCCTCATTCTCATCCAGAAGACAGGAGAGCAGAAAAATTTGTTCTCTTGCCGCAGAAATAACTCTGTCGCCAACAAAATCCGCCATATAAGAAAGTTTTTCCGTACTTATATTCCTACTTGCCCTGCACCTTGTTTTCAGCATACTGCTGCCCTCCAAAAAAATTTATATGTGATATTATATCAAAATTGTACTGTAATTTAAAGTGTTTTTTTCAGTTTTGCACAATTTATTTATTGCGTATTTTTATTTTTGGCGAAATTCGTAGAAAAATTTTGAAACAGTTGTACTAAACACAAAAATAATATAAAATA
>JAZLFU010000245.1:0-1655 GCA_045615915.1 Oscillospiraceae bacterium | reverse complement strand
TGAGGTATTATATGGCAGATGTTCTTATTGATACGTTATTTGATGCGCTTAAAACTCTTCCTTTTCTGTTCTTTGCGTATCTTGTAATAGAATTTATCGAACACCGTGCGGCGGAAAAATTCGCAAACTGGCTTTCCAAATTCGGGAAGGCAGGTTCTTTTGTAGGAGCCCTTCTCGGCGTTGTTCCTCAATGCGGATTTTCGTTAATGGCGGCAAACCTTTATTCCAACAGGATAATAACCGCCGGAACTCTTATCGCTGTTTTTATTTCAACGAGCGATGAAGCTATTCCCGTTCTTCTTTCCGATCCTCAAAGCGCCGGAAAAATACTCCCTCTTATTATTTCAAAAGTCCTTATAGCCGCCGTTGCGGGAACGGTCATTGATTTTTCCGGTATTTTCAAAACCTCGAAAGCCGATTCAGACGCGGTAATCGAAGCACATTCCCATTGCCATACCGAAGAACACGGCGGAATACTCAAAAGTGCAATCCGCCATACTTTCGAAACCTTTATATTTCTTATAATAGTAATGCTCGTCCTCAATACCGCGATTTATTTTATCGGAGAGGAAGCTTTCAATGAATTTCTTATGGGAGGAAGCATCTTCCAGCCGCTGTTTGCCGGACTCGTCGGACTCATTCCCAACTGCGCCGCTTCCGTTGTGATAGCGCAGCTTTACGCGCAAAACGCCATAAGCTTCGGCTCGGCAATCGCCGGGCTTTCCGCCGGCTCCGGTATGGGACTCCTTCTCCTGCTGAAGACCGACGTTGACAAAAAAGAGTGCTTCAAAATAATTTCTCTGCTCTTTGCCATATCCGTGCTTACCGGTATTGCCGTTCAGTTTTTGGTCGGCTGAGCCAGTAATTACAAATAACACTTGCAAATAGTATAAATATATGTTAAAATTTCTTGTAAAACAAATTTAAGGGGCGATAAAAATGTCTGGACATTCCAAATGGAGTACCATTAAACGTAAAAAAGAAGGTATTGATGCTGCCCGCGGCAAAATCTTTACCAAAATCGGTCGTGAGATAACAGTTGCTGTTCGTGAGGGCGGCCCCGACCCGAACAACAACAGCAAGCTTCAAGCTCTTATTCTTAAAGCAAAAGCAAATAACGTTCCTAACGATAATATCGAAAGAACTATCAAAAAAGCCGCCGGTATGGGCGACAAAACCACTTTTGAAAATATCGTTTATGAAGGTTACGGTCCTTGTGGCATAGCAATTATCGTTGAAACCCTTACCGATAACCGCAACCGTACCGCCGGAGATGTCCGTCATTACTTCGATAAATTCGGCGGAAACCTCGGACAAAGCGGATGCGTTTCCTTTATGTTCGACCGCAAAGGCGTTATCGTTATCGAAGACGAAGACCTTGATGAAGATAAACTCATGGAAGACGTTATGGAAGCCGGCGGAGATGACTTCAAATATGAAGACGGTATCGCCGAAATAGTAACCGCTCCCAATGATTTCCCGGCAGTCCGCGATGCTCTTTATGATATGGGTTACCGTTTTGCTTCCGCGGATATCGCATACGTTCCCCAAACCACTTCCACAATAGACGATCCCGACAACATCGCAAAGATGTACAAACTCCTTGAAAACCTTGAGGACAACGACGACGTTGAAAACGTCTGGCACAACTGGGA
>JAZLFU010000244.1:0-6555 GCA_045615915.1 Oscillospiraceae bacterium | reverse complement strand
CAAAACGGTACTCTCCATGTTGGAGACGTAGTTATAGCCGGAACTTCTGTTGGTAAGATCCGTGTTATGATAGACGATAAAGGAAGACGTATCGAAAGCGCAGGCCCTTCAATTCCCGTTGAGATTACCGGACTTGACAGCGTTCCCACCGGCGGCGATACCTTCAATGCCGTAACCGATGAAAAGCTTGCCCGTGAGCTTGTTGAACAGCGTGAATACGAGGCAAAACAGGAACAGTTCAAAGCGTATCAGAAAGTAACTCTTGATAACCTCTTCAGCCAGATCGCAGAGGGCGAAATAAAAGAACTTCCGATAATCGTAAAAGCCGACGTTCAGGGTTCCGTTGAGGCGGTCAAACAGTCCCTTGAAAAGCTTTCCAACGACGAAGTACACGTAAAGGTAATTCATGGCGCAGTCGGTGCGGTAAACGAATCAGACGTTATGCTTGCCCAGGTTTCCAATGCCATTATCGTAGGATTTAACGTCCGTCCCGATACCACCGCAAGAGATAACGCGGCAAGAGAGGGCGTTGATATAAGACTTTACCGTATCATTTACGATGCCATAGAGGAGATAAAAGCCGCTATGACCGGTATGCTTGCCCCTAAATTCCGCGACGTTGACCTCGGAAGGGCGGAGATCCGCCAGGTTTACAAAATCAGCAACGTCGGTACTGTTGCCGGTTGTTACGTGCTCGAAGGCAAAATCACGAGAAGCGCAAATATCCGCGTAGTCCGCGACGGTATAATCATTGCCGATGATAAACTCGACAGCCTTAAACGTTTCAAAGATGACGTTAAGGAAGTTGCACAGGGTTATGAATGCGGTATGGCACTTACCAAATTCAACGATATCAAAGAAGGAGATATCTTTGAAGCATATGTCGTTGAAGAATACCGCGAAGAAGAGGAATAATTATGGGTGGATTTAAACTCGGAAGAACAAGCGAGGATGTCCGCAGGGAACTTATGGATATCCTCCGCAATATGAAAGATCCGCGTATCTCCGGCGGAATGTTAAGTATAGTAAGAATAGAACTTACAAACGATCTTTCCCATTGCAAAGTGTATATAAGCTCTCTTGACGGAATGGAAAAGGCGAAAGAAGCGGTAAAGGTGCTTAAAAACGCATCAGGTTTCGTTCGCCATGAACTTACGACGCGTCTTGAACTTCGGAAAGTACCGGAGCTTCATTTCATTCCCGACGATTCCATAGAATACAGCGCGGGAATACAAAAATTACTCAGAGAAATTGAAGAAAAATAACGAAAAGGAGGGAATATAAATGGAAATCAATGCGAAAAGCTGCGCGGAAAGACTTCGAAAAATGGATAACGTTGTAATACTCTGTCATTGCAACCCGGACGGAGACACTCTCGGCTCCGCGTTTGCGCTCTACTATATGTTTGAGTATCTCGGAAAAACAAGCAGAGTCGAATGCGGCGACGGACTTCCGAAAAGATATTCTTTTATGTTCCCGAATTATGTTCCGGAGGATTTCGAGCCGGAATATATCGTTGCCGTAGATATAGCCGATGAAAAGCTTTTCGGTGAAAAACTCGATAAATACTGCGGAAAAGTAGATCTCTGTATCGACCACCACGATACGAATAAGCATTACGCGAAGGACTGGTATGTAAATCCGAAAGCCGCCGCGAACGCCGAAAATATGGAGGAGGTTTGCGCTGAGCTCGGAATACCCGTATCGAAGAAAATAGCGGATTGCATCTATACCGGCGTTTCTACCGATACCGGCTGTTTCTGCTATTCGAATACGACTTCCCACAGCCACGAAACAGCAAAGCGAATGATGGACGCCGGTTGCGATTTCGCCAACATAAACCGCGTTATGTTTGAGATAAAATCTCAATCCCGTATAGCTCTTGAAAAAGAAGTGCTCAATATTGTTGAGTATCATTTTGACAGAAGATGCGCTCTCATTTATATCACGAAGGATATGTTGGAGCGTACCGGAGCTCTTGAAGCCGAACTTGAAGGAATGGCGGCAATGCCCCGTCAGATAGAAGGCGTTGAAGTAGGAATTATGATACGCGAGCGGGAGAATGATTATAAAATATCCCTTCGCACCGGAGAAGAGCTTGACGCCAGCGAGGTCTGCGGAAGGCTCGGCGGCGGCGGACATAAACGCGCTTCCGGCTGCAACGTGGCAGGAACTCTCGACGAAGCGAAGGCGGCTATATTGAGAGAAGTCGGAAAAAGTATGGGATTTGGGGAGGAAGACCAATGAACGGGATACTTCCCATTGATAAACCCTCCGATTTTACTTCCTTTGACGTAATAGCAAAGCTCCGCGGTGTTACTCATACGAAAAAGATAGGCCACAGCGGAACTCTTGATCCTATGGCAACTGGAGTTTTGCCGCTCTTTTTCGGGAAAGCAACAAAGGTTTGTTCCATTCTTCTCGATGAGAATAAATGCTATATCGCCGGAATCAAATTCGGAATTACAACGGATACCCAGGATATAAGCGGGAAAATAATCGAAGAAAGACCTTCCAACGTTACAAAAGGACAGCTTGATGAACTGGTAAAGAAGTTCATAGGGAAGCAGAAACAGACTCCGCCTATGTATTCCGCGGTAAAGGTGGGCGGAATTCCGCTTTACGATATCGCGAGGAAAGGTAAAGAGGTAGAGCGTGCTCAAAAGGATATAGAAATATATTCGATTTCCGTGCTCAATTTCGATGAAGATGCTCAAACCGCGGAGATAGAGGTCTCTTGCGGAAAAGGAACGTACATAAGAACTCTTATTGCGGATATGGGCGAAAAACTCGGATTCGGAGCAGCCATGACTTCGTTAAGGAGAACGAGAGCCACTGGTTTTTCGATAGATGACTGCTATACCATCGACGAAGTCAGTTTGTTTATGAAAGAGGGAACGCTTGAAGAAAGGCTTGTTCCGATTGACAGGCTTTTTGAGAATCTTCCACGGCTCGTTCTTTCCGAATTTGATGAATATCTCTACAAAAACGGCGTTCCGCTTGAACTCGGAAAGAGAAGGTGGAACGCGATAGAGGGAGATATAGCGGTTTACGGCAAAAGCGGAGAGCTTATCGGGATTTCATACATGGATTTTGAAGCCAACGAACTGCATTTAAAGAAAATGTTATATACAAAATAAAAAGAGCCTTTTTGAGGCTCTTTTTTGTTTTATATTTTATTTGCAAAATCTGAAAACTATGTGTCCGCCAAAGACAGAGTAGTTGATTCCCGAAATGTTCGGGGAAGTCGCAAAATACGAGGTTTCGTAAAAAAGCGGAAGCGCAGGCATATCCTGCAAAAGCATCTGTTCCGCAACGGAGTATCCGTCCGCCATTTCATCATAGCTGTATAAATGAGAGGCATTGGAAACAGCCTCGTTGAAATCGGGGTTGGCATATCCGCAATAGTTGTTCGAGTTGGTGAAGAACGAAAAAACCGCATTAGGGTTATCGTATTGCGGAGTGAGTGAAACAAGCGCAAGGTCGTAGTTTCCGGAGGAAACTGCGGATGAAAGCTCGGAATCGCTCATAGGTATCAGATTTACGAAGATATCGAGGTTGTTCTGAATACTCTTTTGAACGAATCCCATTGCCGGAATGAATTCTTCCGTGCAGATTATCGTGAGGGAAGAAAGCCGGGAAATATCAAGTTCTTCGCGCCCGCTTTTGAGAAGGTCGGAAGCCATTTTTGCGTCATATTCAAAGCCGGAAAAACTTTCTCCTACAGCTTTTCTGTAACTGTTTCCGTTGAGAGTAACCGATTCGGGAACGTAGGATTCAGCAATTCGGTAGTTGCTTTCAACCTTGTCTTTGAGAGGGGCTTTATCAATGGAGTATGCTATTGCTTTGCGTATTTTTTTATTGGAAAGGTTTTCGTTTTTTGTGTTGAAAGCAAGCATCCAAACGGTATTTTCACTTTCGTTTATCGAAAAACCGTTTTCGATAAGTTCCTGTTTATCCGAAAAATTTATTACTGCGGCGTCAACGGTATTATCAGAAAGACGGGAAACCGCCTCCGCTTTTGGATTATCCTTTACAAAAAGGTATATATTTTTATATGTAGTATTGGCTATATCGCTTTGCTCGTTGGGAGAAAGGACGTAACTTGAATTGAATATTCTTCTTATGTAATATGCGCCGTTAAAGAGGGTATACGAAAGACCGAGACCGTAGCGTCCTTTCGTGCTTTTGAAAAATTCCTCGTTGCAGGGCATTGCCGCCGCGTTTGTAAGAAGATCGGGGAACAGAGGATCTTCGTGTTCAAGGGTTATTTTCAAAGTATAGTTGTCAATAGCAGCGACACCGAGTTTCTTTGAAGCGTTGTTCCCGTTTGCGATATCTTCCGAATTGAGTATATTATAGAAATCGCTTCTTGAAGGAGCGGAGGTCTCCGGACTGAAAAGGCGTTTGAAGCCGAACACAAAATCATTTGCGGTTATGGGGGTTTCTCCGTCGTTCCAAAAGAGATTTTCTTTGATATGGAAAGTATATTCAAGTCCGTTTTCGGAAATTTCGTAACTTTCGGCAATACCGGGAATCAAGGCTCCGTTTTCATCCTTATCCAAAAGTCCCTGAAAACAGTTTTTTATTATGATTAGCTCCGAATCGCTTTTCGCAAGCTGCGGATCAAATGAATGTACGCCGGAGGATATGTCGAATCCGAGGTTTTTGTTCTCTCCGCAACCAGAAAAAATCAAAAGGACCGCAAGTATAAGCAGGATAAGTTTTTTCAAAATCGGCAGCCCTCCTTTCCGATTATTTTGTCTATATTATATAATACCATTGAAGAAACAATTTTACAATAACCCGGTATTAAATTTTTTATGAACGTATTCCATATTAAAATAGCAATTTCAACAAAAAATGAAAGATACCTTGCAAAAAATAAAAAAACATGGTTGAAATCCTGTCAAATATATTGACTTTTAACAAAAAAAATAGTATCATATGCTTGAAGTATGGCGTGAAGCTGTACTCAATAATAGTGTAGAAATACACAAAATATGTAAGGAGTGTAAACTTATGAAAAAGTTTCTCGCACTTCTTCTCGCACTCGTAATGGTTCTTTCTTTCGCAGCTTGCAACCAAGCTCCCGTAGAACCCGAGCAGCCTGAAGAACCCGAAGTACCTGAAGAGCCCACCGAACCCGAAGTAGTTCCTACTTGGGCCGAAGAAAACGCAGCTCGTATTGAAGAGCTCAAAGCAAACTATGCTCCCTCTGCTGAAGCAGCAGAAGCAGACTTTGCTCCCGACGTAAAGGCAGCTATCGATGCTCTTTGCGCAACCTATGGCAAAGATTCCGAAAACTATGTTGAAGATACCTATGCAGTATTTGATTTCGATAATACCTGCTCCATCTTCGACGTTGAGGAACAGCTTGCTGTTTATCAGCTCCAGACAATGACCTTTGCTATCACCCCTGAACAGCTTCCTGATGTTCTCTTCACCGAAATCGGCGATCATGACGAAGACAGAACTGACCTCGGTTACGGCAACGGATCCTATGCTGACTGGGTAGCTGATATCACCGCAGCATATACTTACCTCTATGAGAACTATGGTCCTTTCACTGCTGAAGGTCTTGACGCTGAAGCTCAGGCAACCATTCAGGCAGATCCTCAGTGGGCAGAGTTCGCAACCAAGATGCGCGCAATGTATGACCTCGTTTATGACGCAGAGTCTGCATCCGTTGCATATCCTTGGGTTCTCTATTGGTTCACCGGAATGACCGAAGACGAAGTTTATAACCTCGCAAAAGCATCCCATACTCTCTACAAAGGCCTTGAGACCACTACCGAGCATTGGGAAACTCCTGCTGATATCGAATCCAAAGTCGGTGTAGTTACCTACGATTGGACTTCCGGTACTCAGGTATCCGATTCCGTTGTTGCTCTTTGGAAACAGCTTGACGAAGCAGGCATCGATGTTTGGGTATGCTCCGCTTCCGCTACTGATCCTATCCGTGCTGCCATCGATGTTTGGGGCATGCATGAATATTGCACCGGTATGCTTGCCATGACCAATGTTCTCGACGAAAACGGCAAATATGTCAACAAATATGACTATGAGAACGGTTGCGGCTGGTACGCAAAAGACGGCGGAAAATGGGAGAAGATGGAAACTCCTGAAGGTGCACAGACTCAGGGTATTGGTAAAGTTGAAGCTGTTACCAACGCTATCGCTCCTGAATACAACAACCATGGTCCTATCGCAGGCTTCATGGATTCCACCGGCGACTACAACTTCTGCACCGAGTTCGAAACCCTTAAACTTGTTATCTGCTTCAACAGAGCTTCCCGTAAAGTTACTGATGGCGGCGGCGTAATCTCCGAAATCGCTATCTACGAGAGAGATTATCTCGGATATGACTTTGCAGCAGCTGATGCAGCCGGCGATACTCTCTACGTTCTCCAGGGACGTGAAGAAAACGGCCTCAGAAGCCTCAGAAATCATACTGCTACCATGCTTCTTGGTAAAGAAGAAGAGCAGCTCTTCAAGAATGATGATAACTGGGCACAGCTTCTCTGGATCATCGACAACAACATGACTGTTGAA
>JAZLFU010000243.1:0-1528 GCA_045615915.1 Oscillospiraceae bacterium | reverse complement strand
GTTGATAATCCGAAATCTCCACCCATGTTCTGTATGCTTTTGAGAAAACATTTGAGTGGTGCAAAGCTTGTTTCGGTAGAGCAATTCGGAATTGAAAGAATAGTTCATTTTTCTTTTTCAACGTATAATGAACTCGGAGATCCGATAATATTAAAACTTGCCGTTGAGGTAATGGGAAGACACAGCAATATTATCCTTATCGGAAGCGATGGGAAAATAATTGATTCAATAAAACGGGTTACTGCAGATATGTCAAGTGTTCGTCAGATAATGCCCGGTATGACATATGTTTTTCCTCCCGTACAGGATAAAATGAATACGCTTGATTTGGATTATATGGATTTCGTTTCAAGAATAAAAAACGGAAAAGATTTGCCGTTATCGAAAGCGCTTATGGAATCTCTCGGAGGAGTATCTCCTATTGTTTGCAGAGAAATATCCGATTCTGTAACCGGTGGGCTAGATAGTATTGTAAGTGAGCTTGAAAACGATGATTTTGAAAAGCTTGTAGATACAATAGAGAAAACAGTAAATATAATAAAAAACAAAAAAGTTGTTCCTTATCTGGTATTTGAAGAAAACGGACATCCGCTTGATTTTACTTTCTTTGAAGTAAAGCAATACGGAAATTCTGCATCTTTAAAGAGTTATGAATCATTCGGCGAGATGCTGGATAAATTTTATTCCGAACGTTCAAGCGCGGACAGAATGAAACAGCGTTCCAATGATATCTTTAAATTCGTTATAAATCTTTGCGACAGATTATCAAGAAAACTTGAAATCCAGCGTCAGGAGCTTTCTGATTCCGCTAATAGGGAAGTTTACAGGGTAAAAGGTGAGCTTATTCATGCAAATATAAGTTCAATCGAAAAGGGAATGACTTCGGTTATCCTTGAAAATTATTATGATAACTATAATCCGGTTGAAGTGAAGCTTGATCCGAGGCTTTCTCCAAACCAAAATGCTCAACATTATTTCAGCGAGTATCGGAAAGCCGATAACGCGGAGAGAATGCTCAAAAAGCTGATTGACAATGGGGAAAAAGAACTTTCTTATATTGAGTCCGTTTTTGATTTCTTAACGAGAGCGAGAACGGAAGAAGAAGTTATGTCAATTCGTGATGAACTGATAAGTCAAGGGTATCTTAAAGCTCATCACATAAAAAACAGAGTTCCGGTAAAGCTTGGGCCCAAAGAATATATTTCTACTGATGGTTTTAAAATACTTTCCGGAAGAAACAATATTCAAAATGATAAATTAACGTTTAAAGATTCAAAAAAACAGGATATTTGGTTTCATACTCAAAAGATACACGGTTCACATACTGTTATAGTAACTGAAGGCAAAGAAGTTCCGGAATCGACCATTGAACAGGCGGCAATAATAGCGGCGTATAATTCAAAAGCGAGGGAATCTTCACTTGTACCGGTTGACTATACGGAAATAAAAAACGTAAAAAAGCTTTCCGGAGCAACACCTGGAAAAGCTATTTATGAGCATTATAAAACCGCTTATGTACGTCCAGCGC
>JAZLFU010000242.1:0-1886 GCA_045615915.1 Oscillospiraceae bacterium | reverse complement strand
CCTTTTAAACCCAGAGAAGACCGTCCTGTATATTGCAGCGAGTGCTTCGCAAAAATGAAAGGCGAGGAATAATCCTTATTTTTCATAAAAAAACAACCTCCGGATTTTATAAGTCCGGAGGCTTTTTTTGTTACTTTACGTTCCTATATCGCCTATTCTTTTAAAATCTATTCCCGAAGCAAAGGAATCAACGCCATAGGCAAAAAGCACCTTGTCGTAATCCTTTACATCAATAAACGCAGCGTCCTTATCCGAAAGTTCATCAAGATTTACTATCGTTATTCTGCTGTAATGCGGAGCGATAAACGGGATCCAGCTTTTCACGGTCGAATCAGCAAAGACAAGAAGAGAATTTTTTTCTTCGGCATCGCTTTCTATTTCGCAAAGCGGAGAAAGCTTTCCAAGAATCATATCCGTTTTATCTTCGGTTTCGTTTTCATCGTATATAAACAGTCCTTCCCTGCTTTCGGTCTTCTCTCCGTCCTTATAACTGTTCACGGTATAATTTATTCTCTGTTCGGAATATTCATAAAGCGAAATGAAATCCGGCGAAGCATACGGACGAAGCTTCTCGCTCGCCAAAGAGCCGTAGAAATCATGCGCCGCATATGCCGCGGAAAATTCACCGAGAGTCTTTGCTTTAAGATTCATTCTTCCGGCAAGCTCACGGTAAATATAGTATCCTCCGAGACCTGTCGGAAGATTTTCCGTATGGAAATAGATATATTCGGCTCTATGCGAAAACAGGCTCTGGTAAACCTCAACGGTATTGAGCTTTCCGTAAAATTCCGAATACATTTCGTTTATAAGGTGATGCTGGTTAAAAAGGTTTTCGGAAGCGTAGGCAGTTATTTCCTGCTGTTTTATTACGGAAGAAGTCGGGATAAGCATAAAATAAATATCACAGTCGTTGCTTTCCGCAAAGCTCAAAATATAGTTTCTCGCGGTTGAAACAGTTCTCGAATTCGGCTCCTGAACGTCTTTTAAAAGGCTTCCATCATCTCCTATATAAATACCGTCCAAATATCTTACTCCGGAAATATATCTTATTCCCGTCATTAACTCCGAAAGCTTTTCTTTCATCGGAACGGCATCCGCAACGGATTTTTCCACCTGCTTTATAACACCGTCCGAAAAATCGACTTTCTTAAAATCAATATTAAATGCTATACAAAGCGATACCGCAGCAATCATAAAAATTATTATAACCGAAGCGAATTTTTTCATTGCCGTTCCCCCTTCCCCGAATATTTTTAAGAAATCATATAAGCTCCGCCGTTACAAGCACAAGGAAAACAAAGCTTTCCGCAACGCAAACGGAATTATATAGAAAAGCGTTTTTCTTTTTTATATTTCTTGTGATTATGTCAAATACACTCGAAAGGAAAAACGCTCCGACTACGAGCACGAGCACGTTTTCCGAAATGACGTAATACGCTCTGTCCGTTATGATCCGAGCACCGAATCCGAACATTGCTTTAAATGCGTCAAGCGGCCCTATTGTACTTGCGGAAAACAGAGTCATCGAGAGCATAGTTACACAGAAAGTATATATTCTCGCAAAAAAGCTCGGCACTTTTTCGAGCACTTTATTGAGAAACAGACCTTCGATTATTATGAAAAACGCAATATAAAGTCCCCAGAAAACGTAATTCATTCTTATTCCGAACCATACCCCGCAAAGCATGCTTATAAGCAGGGTATCAACAACGAATTGAAGCGCCGAATGTTCTTTCGTATGCAGATTATCATAGACGTAGTGGCGGAAAAAGCCCGTTACGGTCATATTGAACCTGTCAAGGAAATCCGTAACGGAAGGACTTTGAAAAGGATAATAGAAGTTCTTTTCGAGACTCATACCGAAACAAAGCCCGAGTCCTCTTGCC
>JAZLFU010000241.1:0-5149 GCA_045615915.1 Oscillospiraceae bacterium | reverse complement strand
ACGCTTGGATTTTCTCTTTTGGATCGGACTGTAGGAGGAAAAAACGGAGGCGGAAGCCGTATTACCGAAAAAGGAAAGGATTGGATTTCAAAGTATGAAAGATACAGAGATGCCTGCATTGAAGCTAACGGTAAACTCTATAAAGAAATCTTTTCTGAATAGCGGAAAACGCCATATTATTATTACCGGGAGCAGAAAAAGCGGAAAAACAACGCTTTTTAACGCAATTACGGAAAATAAGTTATACGGAATAACAACCTATGCAGTAAGAAACGAATGTGTTTATCTTGAAGAAAATTTTTCCGAGGAAAAAACGAAAATAGGCATTTTTGATAACTCCGTAAAAACGAAAGAGAATAAAATGCGATTCGTTGAAGGCGGTTTTGTAACTCTCGGAAAAGAGATACTCGAAAAATGCTTTTCTATGGAGGAAGATTGGTTTTCCGTTGACGAAATAGGATATCTTGAAGATTTCTGTAAAGCGTATTGCGATTTGCTTGAAAAATTGCTCGATAACAAAAGAATGATAGCGGTATTGAGAAAGCAGGATACGGATTTCGCAAAGAAAATTTTCTCAAGGAATGATATCTTTGTAGTTGATACAGATAAACCCTTTGGGAATGTAGGCTGTGTAATAATGGCTTCGGGTTTCGGGAAAAGATTCGGAGAAAATAAACTTATGGCTCCGTTTAAAGGCAGACCACTTATTGAAAATATACTTGATTCCACAGAAGAGGTATTTGAAAAGCGTGTAGTCGTAACACGTTATACGGATATCGCGGATTTATGTAAAGAGCGGAAAACAGAAACGGTAATACATAATTTACCAAATAAAAATGATTCTATAAGATTTGGCATTGAAAAAATGCAGAATGTTGACGGCTGTATGTTTTGCCCGGCAGACCAGCCTCTTTTAAAACGCGATACAATAATGGCGCTTGCCTTGTCTGCAAAAAATGAGCCGGAATATATTTGGCGGCTTTCATATGGAGAAAAAAAGGGAACGCCGGTTTGGTTTCCGAAAGAATATTTTTCAGAGCTTTGTATGCTCTCGGAGAACAGCGGCGGCAATTATATAGCGGAAAGGTATCCGGAAAAAGTAAAATATCTTGAGGTTTTCGATGAAAATGAACTTCTTGATATAGATACAAGGGAGGACCTTGAAATTTTAGAAAAGCTATAAAAAAGCTCTCAATTCTTTTGTTTTAAGAATTGAGAGCTTTTGATATTTGGCTTAATTAAGCACTATTTTGAACATTAAAGCATTGAAAAAATATAATTTATTTTATATTACTGTAAATTATATAATTTTTATTTATTCGTATTTTCGGAGGATTTGCGGTGTTTTTTCAGCTTGTACAACTCCTCGGCGGCAATTCTTGTCTTTGCAACAATGTCGCCGCTCTCCGGAAAACAATAGTAAAGAATGTCCTTGTTGCCGATACAGATTATGTCTCCGATTTCGTACCAGTAGTAGTCTGAATACAAGCTGTAAGAAGCGAGCGGTTTTTGCTCATAGAAAAGTTTCCCATCACAGCCGGTAAGTGTGAAACCTTCAGAGGAGTGTTTCAGCCTCCCGTTTCCAACCATGTATATTGATTTCAAATCTGTAAGTATTCCGATTTTTACCGGGATATCAAGATTGTAGCTTCCGTCAACAAGTTCTTTCTTTACACATTCGCGTTCCCATTTATACCAATCGGGTATGTGCCCGAATTCCGTTTTGCCGCTTTTAGCGCACAGTCTTCCGAGAGTATCAAGCTCGTATTCTTTTCCGCAGTTTTTGCAGACGAGTGTCGTTCCTTTGCCTTCCATTTTTCCTTCGGCTTTGCAGTTCGCGCACTTGTAAAGAATTCTATTTAGTCCGTCCGCACGGAAAGGCTCTGTTATCTCTGTTTTGGTTTCATACTGCCAGGCAAAATTGTCGAAGCTGAAGACTTTATCGAGAATAGTGTCAAGCTCCTGTATGCTTTTTTCTTTAAGTTCATCTCTTGTAAAAAGGCAATTTATTTCCGCCGAAACTTTTACTTTTCGCTTTTGAAGACAGTTATAAAGCGGATCTCTTGCAAAAGCGCCTTTTGTGATTATCGTAACAACCGGAACATCAAGCTTTTTTAGGAGCAGTCCCAGATGGCGCGGAAGCGGAGTTGCGCAGCCGTCGAAGCTATAGCTTGCTTCGGGATACATAAGGACGCTTGTGTTTATTTTATGGAGCGCATAGTCTATATCACTTATAAGTCCTATGTCGCTTACGAATTTATTTGTCGGAATACAGCCGATATGGCGCATGAGCCATTCTTTGCCGACAAATCCATCGGAAGTGCAGACTATGCAATAGGGTTTAGGATAAAACACTTTCGAAATAATTTCAAGATCGATAAAGCTCGAATGATTCATAAGAATAAGACAGGGAGCGTTTCCGACCTCTTCCATACGGTTTTCGGTATAGGTGAAATCTGTTGCTTTAAGGTCGCCTTCGGAAAGTGCTCTTATCAGCGAGCGGAAAAATAAATTTGGTTTTATCGGGTTTTTATGTTTTGGCTTTTCTGCGGCTGTCGCTTTTTCAAAGGGAAGTTCTTTCGTTTTTATTTTCAAGGTTTTATATCTCCTGTGGCATATAATAGTGATATTATATATTATTTTTCATTTTTTATCAATAAGCAGTATTGAATATAGAATTCAGCGATGCTATAATTTTGTTATGTATAAAACAGAGGATGTGATTCTATGAAAAATATAACTCTCGGTTCAACAGGTATTACTGTCCCCCAAAACGCTTTCGGTGCGCTTCCGATACAGCGTGATGATATGGCTACTGCTTCGGATATACTCAAAAGAGCGTACGAGGGCGGAATAAAATTCTTTGATACCGCAAGGGCATATACCGATAGCGAAGAAAAGCTCGGAAATGCTCTTTCCGGTGTGAGAGATAACATTATTATTGCATCAAAAACAATGTCAAGAACTCCCGAAGGTTTTTGGAATGATCTTGAAACCTCGCTTAAGCTTTTGACGACCGATCATATAGATATTTATCAGTTCCACCAGGTTACACAGTGTTATAAACCCGGTGATGGAACGGGGCTTTACGAATGTATGCTTGAAGCAAAAGAACAGGGTAAAATCCGCCACATCGGAGTTACTTCGCATAGAATAGATATTGCTATGGAATGTGTGGAATCCGGACTTTATGAAACCTTGCAGTTCCCGTTCAGCTACCTTTCCGGAGAGCAGGAATTGGAGCTTGTTGCAAAATGCAAAGAAAAAAATATGGGATTTATTGCGATGAAAGCTCTTGCCGGAGGACTTATAACCAATTCCGCTGCCGCTTTTGCTTTTACTTCGCAGTTTGATAACGTGCTTCCCATTTGGGGAGTTCAGCGCATGAACGAGCTTGAGGAATTCCTCGGATATATGGATAATCCTCCGGCAATGAACGATGATATAAAAGCGGTTATCGAAAAAGACAGAGAAGAGCTTGCCGGTGATTTTTGCCGTGGCTGTGGTTACTGTATGCCTTGCCCGGCAGGAATAAAAATAAACGATTGTGCAAGGATGTCGCTTATGCTTCGGCGTGCGCCTTCCGCAAGGTGGCTTTCCGAAGAAATGCAGGCGGAAATGAAAAAGATAGAAGGCTGCCTACATTGCGGAGCCTGTATGAAAAAATGTCCTTACGGACTTGATGCGTCTAAAATGATTGAGAAAAACTACGAGGATTATAAAAATATTCTTTCCGGAAAAACAAAGATTTGATTTGTATTTTGACAATCTGAGGAGGGCATAAAATGAAAACAAAATTCAGTAAGGTTATAAGCTTTATTCTTGCCGTTATAATGATTATCGGTGTTTTCCCGATTTCATCATTCGCGGGTGATAATGGTACGGAAATAGTGGTAAACTATGAGGATCTGGAATATGATTTTGCCATTGGCGGCGTCGCCGTTACGGAGGAAAATAAAGACGATATTTTCGGCGACGGAAAAGCATCCTACGATCCGGAAAGTAATACTTTGTATCTCAACGGTGTAAATCTGACGGATGCAATGACAATTCAAGAAGACGGTTCAACAATACGTGGCGGTGTCTCTATTTATTGTTTGAATAGTGAATATGGGTTTGAGATAATTATTTCAGGTACAAACTATCTTTGTGGGGATATCCATTCAGCCACTTCTGTTCGTGTTTGCTCAGATGAAACCGGTGCAAGTCTCACTGTAGACGGCGATATTTTTTGCTGCGATGACTGGAGTGATATGTATATAAATTACAGCCCTCTTGTATTTCCCTGGGGTGAAGCAATTGAATTGACTGTAACCGGAAACCTTTATGATTGCTATTGGAATCTTTTCGATCCCGAAAATGTTCCCGCAAGTGATACCGGATCAATACTCAATGTAAACGGTGTTAATAATATTCAGTATCATGGCGAACAAAGCTACAGATATTATGATATTGATTATGACGAAATTGAATATGTAAAAGATTCTAATGGAAATGTAACTTCTATTGAATTTGGTTATAAAAACGGGGAAATAAGTGAAGAGGATTATTCATTTTCTGTAAATATAGGAAAAACAATCGCTGAAATAATGGATATGTTCAGATATAAAATAGGCGACGTCAATAAGGCAACCTTTATTTTTAAGAAAAATGATGTATTATTCGATTTCTTTACAATTGACTTAGACAATGATGATCCGGATGACAACTTGGAATTTGTTATTATGGTTTCCAGGGGAGATAATTACGGTCAATATAGCATAAGTGCGCTTGGAAATGATGATGAAGTCGCTTCCGGCTATTGCGGCGGAGATACAACGGCGATATACGATGAGGAATCCGACGCGTATGAAAATGCAGAGTGGGCTGTTTACGGAGACGGAACGCTTGAAATAAGCGGAAACGGAGCAATGGTGGATTATTATTCAGAAAATAGGGTTACAACCGCTCCATGGGAATTTTACTCATTTATGCTTACAGATCTTGTTATTGAAGATGGTATTACAAGTATAGGAGATTATGCTTTTAGCCGTATCGAAGGATTTGAAGGTACATTAAATCTTCCTGATAGCATTGAAGAAATAGGTGTGTGCGCTTTTTGGAATACCGGTTTTACAGGAGAATTGGCACTGCCTCAAAATTTGAACAT
>JAZLFU010000240.1:0-2838 GCA_045615915.1 Oscillospiraceae bacterium | reverse complement strand
TTATGGCAGCCCTCGGTATATTTTGCATAATCGGAAGCGCCGGAATGAGCGATATCGGAAATATTTCCAACGCCCAGCTTTTTACCCAATGCGGAATATCTTTCTTTTTCGCCGCAGTAGGTATCTGGGGCTCCTCCAACTGTTCAAGGGCTCTTGCCGCAATGGAGCGCCGCAAGCTTCGTGAAAAAGCAAGACGCCAGAACAGCAACATTGTCGCTTTAAGAAAAGCCGCATAAAATCCACTTTCTTCTTCTCTTTTATATAATGCTTGCCAAAAGACTATTGCTATTCTTTTCGAAATGGATTAGAATAGGAATAGTCTTTTGCATTTTGGAGGCAGTATGTCATTTTTAATAAAAGACAAAAATTTCTATAAACTTCTTTTTTCAATAACCCTTCCGATTGCGGCGCAGAATTTTGTTTCCTTTGCCGTAAGCCTTGCCGATTCGCTTATGCTCGGAAAAATAAACGAAACAGTTCTTTCCGGCGCAAACCTTGCCAACCAGCCGTTTTTTATTCTCACCATAGTAACTTTCGGAATAATATCCGCTTCTATGGTATTCGCTTCTCAATACTGGGGCAAAAAAGATATTTATTCAATCAAGCGAATTATGACAATAATGCTCCGTATAGCTTTGGGCGTCGGACTTTTTGCCGGAATTATTGTATTATCCGCGCCCGAATTCGTTATGAAGCTCTATACGGATGATGAAGCCGTAATAGAAGCCGGCGCAAGCTATCTCAAAATAGTCGGCTGGGCATATCCGCTTTATGCCGTTACGAGCGCAACAACAGGAATACTCCGTTCAGCTCACATAACGACTATTTCGCTCATTGTATACCTTTCCTCCCTTGGTGTAAACGTATTTCTCAACTGGGTTTTCATATTCGGAAATCTCGGCGCAGAACCTATGGGAATAGCCGGCGCCGCTCTTGCAACCGCAATAGCGAGAGGCGTTGAAATAATTATTCTTATCGTATACCTTATATTTTTCGAAAAGAAGATACATTACGTTATATCTGACTTTTTCGTTCCGGTAAAAGATTATATAAAACCCTTTATTAAAACAGGTCTTCCGGTCGTAATAAACGAAACCACCTGGAGTGTCGGAATGAGCGTTCTTTCCGTAATAATCGGTCATATCAGCACGGAATTCGTTTCCGCAAACAGTATCGCCAATACCGTTTGGCAGGGAGTTTGGGTAATTATTTCCGGTATGGCAGGAGCCACTGCCGTTGTTTTGGGCAACGCCATAGGAAGCGGAGAAGATCGGGATACTGTTCAGAAAAAGGCATACACCGTTATATTTGTTGCCTTTCTTTTAGGTATAGCGGCGTCGGTCATACTTTTGCTTATAAGAAGACCTATAACCGATTTTTACTCCATTCCCCAGGCAACGAAGGACCTTGCCTGCGACCTTATGATTTCATACTCCGGACTCATTCTTCTTGAATGTATGTCCGTTCAGTACGTTGTGGGAATACTTCGCGGCGGCGGCGATACAAAAACCGCAATGTTTATCGACGTATTTTTCCTTTGGACTATTGCAATTCCTTTCGGAGCTTATGTCGGACTCGTTCTCCACTGGGCTCCTCCCTTCGTATATCTTGTCCTCCGTTCCGACCAGGTTATGAAATGTACCATAGGCTTTTTCCGTATGAAAAGCGGAAAATGGATAAAAGATATAACCGTAAGCGAGAACACTTAAACGCAAAACACCGTATTATTATCTTTTAAATACAATAATCAATAAAAAATTTGTAATTTTTGACAAATTTTCTGCTCATAATAAAAATATAATTGACTTTTTTTAATAATATGGTAAAATAGCAGTTGATTGAATAGGACAGGAAGTTATTAAAATGCCCGAACGCGAAAAAGATATTGAAAAGCTTGTAATATCCGTAAAAAACGGCTGTTACGATAGTTTTGAAAGACTTTCAGAACTCTGTATCTTTATACCGAAGGCGGCTCTTGATTTTCTTCCAAAGCTCGGATTTGAACGTGATGACCTTTATCAGGAAGCCGTCATCGTTCTTCTCCGCGCGATACATTCCTACGATTCGGAAAAAGGCGCCGGATTTCGAACTTATTCTTCGGTCTGCATAAAAAGACATTTTTTGTCTATGATACGTTCCGGCAAAAGATTTAAAAACGCCGCAATGGTCGATTATCTTCCTTTGGATGAAAGCGTTATTGCGGATTGCGAAAATCCCGAAGAAATCTGGATAGAAAAAGAAAATTATTCCGATAGAATAAATGATCTTCTCACCGGACTTTCCTCTCTTGAAAAAGAAGTGCTTACGTATTATCTTAAAGGCATTTCTATAAAAGAAATTTCCGAAAAACTTTTCAGGAGTGAAAAATCCGTTTACAACGCTCTCCAGCGTATCCGTAAAAAGTTCAAATCGTAACGGGCTTTTTTAGTTTTTCATTTTGGTATGCGGCTTTTATAAGCTTGTATATACGAATGCTCCGTGGCAATCAGGCAACGTCTATTTTTTCCATTTAGCGGTTGTGGTGAACCAAGGGCAAATACATTTTTCAAAAAAGAAGAGGTAAAATCATGTACGAAGACAAAACCTTAGTGTGCAAAGAGTGCGGAAAAGAATTCACTTTCACCGCCGGTGAACAGGAATTCTACGCAGAGCGCGGATTTGTAAACGAGCCCCAGCGCTGCAAAGAATGCCGTGATGCACGCAAAAACAAAATCAAAACCCAAAAGGAAATGTACACCACCACTTGTGCCGCTTGCGGATGTGAAGCAAAAGTTCCTTTTAAACCCAGAGAAGACCGTCCTGTATATTGCAGCGAGTGCTTCGCAAAAATGAAAGGCG
>JAZLFU010000239.1:0-2289 GCA_045615915.1 Oscillospiraceae bacterium | reverse complement strand
TCGGGTTTTTCGCGATACAGAAGCTCGGTGGAATTGCAGTGCTCATGAACTACAGTTTGAAGCCGGAGGAGATAAAAAAGCTTTCCAGGATAGGAGATATAACTCACCTTTGCTGTGGGATCGTTCCCGGTGTTTCGGGTTATGAGGAATACGCTTCCGCCGTTACCGGGGAGAATAGCGCAATTTCAGAGACCTTTGATATAGGCGCGGTGGATTTTACCGCGAGATTCGGCGAATATGACGCAATAAAGGATAAATTCGGCGAGGTATACAATGCCGATGACGCCGGACTTATAATTTTCACTTCCGGCTCCACCGGAACACCGAAAGCGGTACTTTCTTCGCCGCATAATATGCTCGATTGTCTTGCTCCGATAATAAAAGACGTGAAAATGAATTCCGATGACAGAAACTGCGCGTTTTTGCCTTTCTTCCATATTTTCGGCTTCGCGACGGCGATAAGCGTAGGTATTCTTACCAATAATGTTTCATATATTCCGCTCAAACCTTCGCCTACTGAGATAATAAAAATCATTGATAAATATAAATGTACTATGTTCCATTCTGTTCCGACCATGATGCTCGCCATACTGCGATGCCCGAATTTCTCTCCGGAAAAGGTGGCAAGCGTAAGAAGCTCAATACTTGGCGGAGCGGCGACCACCGAAGCGCAGATGCTTATGCTCCAGAAAGCGTTCCCGAACAACCATTTCGGCAATATTTACGGAATGTCGGAAAATGCCGCCGTAAGTATAACGAAATATGAGGACAGCGTTGAGCATATCACCAAAACCATAGGGAAACCTCTTGACGGTGTTGAAGTCGAGATACGCGATCTGAAGACCGGGAAAAAGGCGGAAGACGGAGTTCCGGGAGAGATCTGTATCCGTTCCGAGAATATGATAGTTTGCTATTACAAGCTCGATATAAGCAAGCAGCCGGTGGATGACGAGGGCTGGCTCGCCACCGGGGATATCGGCTACGTTGATCCCGACGGCTATCTCAAATTGTCCGGAAGGGTAAAGGAGCTTATTATCCGCGGAGGAGAAAATATTTCTCCGAACGAGGTGGCGGGAGTCATCGCGGCTTTCCCCGGAATTGCAGACGTTAAAGTTCTTGGAGTCCCGAGCGAATTTTACGGCGAGGAAGTTGCCGCCGCCGTAGTGCTCAAAGATGGAGAAAAATTCGATGAGAAAAAGTTAAGAGAATATCTTTCTTCAAAGCTTGCAAAGTTCAAGGTGCCGAAATATTTCTTCTGCGTTGATGCGTTTCCTCTTTTGGGAAGCGGAAAAGTCGATGCGATTTCCTTGAAAAATTCCATTATAGAAAAAATAAAGAATATGGAATAAAACTCTATTGATAATAAAGTTCCGATTTGATATAATTTTATTTTGTAGAAGAGAGGCGATGCTCCTTATGAATATCAAAAGCATAAAGCTTTATATTGCTGTGGCTGCGGTAATTTCGGTAATAATCGTTGCCGCACTGCTTTCCCCGAAAGCGGAGGGAGCAAAGCTCGAAGAAGAGCCGGCGGTTTCCGAAACCGAAACGGAGGAGGAAGATCCCGCTTTGGCGCTTCCGTACAGATATCTTCGAGGAACGAAATATAAATATCTTTACAGAGCGGGTTACGGCAACCTTTACAGAGTTACCGAAAAGAAGCAAAACGAAGATACGGAGGACGGCCAGACCTATATCGGCGGCGCTTTCGATCCCGGCTATTCGGGAGTAATAGGAACCTATTCTCTTAACGATAAAACGATAGCCGCCCACCTTACCGTTCAGGGTACGAGCATACAGGATAGAGCCGTTTGGCAGGCGAAGAACAATACGAATTATTATACGAACAGCAGCGTTGCCTGGGCGGCGGGAACAGCGCATCTCCGAAGCGGAGAGCTTTCTCAAAATACCGTTATCTACGGTCATAACTGGAACAACTGCTTTGCTCCGTTCAAAAAGACCGGAAGCCAGTTTGAATCGCTTATGGCGTATACCTATGAGGATTTCGTAAAGGAAAATCAGTATATTTACCTCACCACCAATAGCGGAGTTCATACTTTCCGGGTGTTTGCCGTTTGCTTTACAAAGGACCTTTCGTTCTATATCAACTGCAATAATGTAGATGTTACTTCCATAGCGAGTACGGCAAAGAGCAAGAGTCTTTTCGATTTCGGAGTAAAGGTTTCGAGTTCGGATAAGCTTATAACCCTTTCCACCTGCACCCGTTATTTCTCCAACCTCGGCGCAAATCAGAGATTCATAATAATGGGTAAGCTTGTAAGCTGAAAA
>JAZLFU010000238.1:0-3815 GCA_045615915.1 Oscillospiraceae bacterium | reverse complement strand
TGAGAAAAATATTAAAGTTGAGTCGTATTACGGGCTTCTTGCAGATTACCTTAAAGAAAACGATATATCGGCGATAGTTAAGGGAATACGTTCCGGCTCCGATTTCGATTATGAATTTCAAATGGCTCTTGCAAACAAAGCGCTCGCTCCGAATGTGGAAACGGTATTTGTTGCCGCAAAGCCGGAGAATATGTATTTGAGTTCGAGTCTTGTTCGCCAGATCGCTTCTTTCGGCGGAGATATTTCAGCATTCGTGCCCGAAGAAACCGAAAAGATAATTAAAGCGAAATATAAAAATCTTTGATATAACGGAGGTATTTTTATGTCTATTGAAGAAATCCTTGATCAGCTTGATGAACTTATTGACCGTTCCTGGTCTTTGCCGCTTACGGGAGGACGCTGTGTTGTAGACGCGGATAAGGTGCGTGAGCTTCTTGATGACGTTCGTCTTAATATGCCCACCGAAATAAGACAGGCACAGTCCATTGTTGCGGACAGAACGGAAATCGTTAATACGGCAAAAAAAGAGGCGGAAGCTATAATCGCACGCGCAGAAAAACGTGCAGCCGCCCTTGTTGATGAAGAGGAAATAGTTCGCCAAAGCAAAAATAAAGCGGCGGAGATAACCCAACAGGCTCAACAGCAATGCCGTGATATGCGTCAGTCTGCAAAGGATTTTGTAGATAATATACTCAAAAATACCGAAGAATCCCTTACCGCTTCAATGAATGAAGTGAAAAATACAAGGAACGCTTTCCGTCAGCAGCAGCAAAAATAAAATGAGTGAATTCAGTAAACCCTGTCTTTTCGGCAGGGTTTATTTTTTTGTAAAAAACGCCATTTTAAGAGATTGTTTCGATAAAAAACGCAGGTAAATCTAAAGAAAAAATATCGAAAAAATCATATGAAAAAATCAGAAAAAACTTAAAAAAGGTATTGCATTTTAATAACTATTTATATATAATATAAGTAATGGTGAAAAGTGGGGACAAGTGGTATAATATCCCTAAAAAATTACATATTCGAAAGGAGGAAAGGCAAATGTATATCGGCGAATATTTTCACAGTCTTGATGAAAAAGGCCGCGTTAATTTTCCGGTAAAGCTCCGTGAGGAACTCGGAGACCAGTTTGTTCTTACAAAAGGTCTTGACGGTTGCCTTTCCGCCTATTCGATGGAAAAATGGGAAAGTATAAGCGATAAGGTCGCCGGTCTTCCTGCCGCAAAGGCAAGAGATCTCAAACGCTTTATGTTTTCAAGCGCGGCGATAGTGAACTGTGATAAACAGGGCAGAGTTTTGGTGTCTCCCAATTTAAGAGTCTATGCAGGGCTTGAAAAAGAAATAGCGGTAATAGGCGCTTCCGATCACGTCGAGGTTTGGGATAAAGACCTTTGGATGGAAAGAAGCGGAGCAATGAGTTCCGACTCAATTGCGGAAGCAATGGATGAGCTTGGATTTTGAGGTACGATATGAGCGAAATTGATTTTCAGCATATATCGGTGCTTCTCAACGAAAGTATAGAGGGGCTCAATATCAAGCCGGACGGGATATACGTTGACGGAACCACCGGTGGAGCGGGACATTCTTCCGAAATAGCAAAACGTCTTACGGGAGGAAAACTTATCGCTCTTGATAAAGATCCCGATGCTATAAAGACGGCGACGGAGCGCCTCGCAAAATATCCGTGCGCAACGGTTATACATTCTGATTTTGCCGATATACCGAAAGTGCTTGACAGCCTCGGAATTGATAAAGTGGATGGCGTACTTCTTGATTTGGGGGTAAGCTCCCATCAGCTTGACGATGCCGAAAGAGGCTTCAGTTATCATAATGAAGCTCCTCTTGATATGAGAATGAGCCAGGAAGGCATGACGGCTTACGACCTCGTAAATACAGCCTCCGGCGCAGAGCTTGCGAAGATACTTTACGATTACGGAGAAGAAAAATTCACTCCGAGAATAGTAAACGCGATTGTTGACGCAAGAGCGATAAAACCCATAGAAACAACGACGGAGCTTGCCGAAATAGTAAGAAATGCAGTTCCTGCCGCCGCAAGACGGGATGGAGGTCATCCGGCAAGAAAAACTTTCCAGGCAATAAGAATTGCCGTCAACGGAGAGCTTGACAGACTTTCGGAAGCGCTTGACAGAGCTTTTGACAGACTTGCTCCCGGAGGAAGATTCGCGATTATAACTTTCCATTCTCTTGAAGACAGAATGGTGAAACAGGCTTTTAACGAATACACAAAAGGCTGCACCTGCCCGCCGGAATTTCCGGTATGTGTTTGCGGGAAAGAACCGAGAGGAAAACTCGTCAACAGAAAGCCGATAGAACCTTCCGCGGAAGAACAGGAATACAACCACAGAAGCAGAAGCGCAAAATTAAGGATAATAGAGAAATTATAAAAAGAAGGTAAAAGATATGGTTGAAGTTGCATACGATTTGAGCGGATTTGTTGCAAAAACGGAAGAGCAGCATGATGAAGAATTGAAAACTCGCTCACTTCATCTTATCAAGAGCCGCCGCCAGGAAAAAACGGTTGCTCCGCTTAAAATAATAATCGGTGCAGTGATAGCCATAATGATTGCCTCCGTTATGATATACAGCCAGGCGGTGCTCACGGAAATAACTGCCGAAACAAATTCATATGAGTCAAAAATACAGGCTCTCATGAATGAGCACGCAAGACTTGAAGGCGAGCTCGAAGCGAGCACCTCGATTAAGGTGATAGAAGAGTCTGCGGAAAACCGCCTCGGACTTTCAAAAATAGATTCAAGTCAAATCGAATACGTAAATCTTACGGATTCGGATAAAATAACCGTTGCAAAAACCGGCGGTAAATATATCGTTAAAGAAATATGGAACGATATTACCGGATTTTTGGCGGAATACTTGCCGTTTTGAATCATAGAATTTTAATGAGCGCCGTTAAACACCGTAACTGCGGATAACGGCGCTGTCTTCATAATTAGGGATAAGGTCGATTTTTATTTTACTTTGTGAAAAAGGAGCAGAATATGCGAAATTCAAACAATTCGCCGAATGCTGTTATAAGAAAAAGAATACTTGTGGCAGCTTTGGCAATAGTTGTTGCGGGATTTTCCGTAATTTTAGTAAGACTTTTAAAAATACAGATAATAGATTCCGAAGAATATCAGCGCCAGGCGGCTTCTCAACAGCTTAAAGCCATAGAGATTTCCGCAAAAAGGGGCACAATATATGATGCTAATCAAAACGTGCTCGCGATGAGCTCCACTGCATGGACTGTTTGCGTGTCTCCGGTTGAAATCGCAAATGATGCTCAAAGAGAACTCATTATTTCCGGACTTTCGGAAATACTCGGCGTAAGCCAGGATTTTGTCCGGGAAAAATGTACCGGAAATACCTATTACAAGGTTATAAAATCAAGAGTTAATAAAGATATCGCGGAAGAAATAACGCTTTTTGCAAGTAATAACGGCATAAAAGCGATAAATCTTCAGGAGGACGTTTCGAGAAAATATCCTTATGAAAACTTTGCGGCTTCCGTATTGGGATTCGTTAATTCAACGGGGTCCGGAGCGTATGGGATTGAAGCTTATTACAATGACGTTTTGAGCGGAACTTCCGGAAAGGTAGTTTCGGCAAAGAACGCATGGGGAAGCGATATGCCCCTCGGCTACGATGAGCTTTATTCTTCGGAGGATGGAAACGATATAAAAACCACCATCAATGACGGTATCCAATATTTTGTTGAAAAGCATCTTGAGCTTGCGGTAAAAGAACACGATGTTCAAAACCGTGCCGCATGTATAGTTATAAGTCGGATCGTAGCC
>JAZLFU010000237.1:0-5371 GCA_045615915.1 Oscillospiraceae bacterium | reverse complement strand
GCATTCTTCCTTTGAGATTGAAAGGCGCGGGGATAAAGGGTATACCGATTTAGCACCCTACTAAAGAAAATTTCACCGTTGCCGGCAAGCTTCCGGAAAGAACACCCATTACTCGTTGCGCAAAACAAAAATTTTCAAATTTCTATTTTCATTTAAACAAAATTTCTATTTCTTATATCAATTTACATTATTGGGAATACAATCCCTCAGTCATCTTCGATGACAGCTCCCTTTACACAAGGGAGCCAAAAACGGTATCAATTTACCTTGCTTAGGAATGGCGGGCGAGCTTTGCTCGCCCCTACTATTGACTTTCCCTTTATTTTCATATAATATATAGGTAGCAAAAAATCAAATAAAACCTTTTGAAAGGATACGTAATAATGAGCGAAGAAAAAGCAAACAATACCAATGAAAACAAAGAAGATTCCGGCCCCGATATAATGACTCTCGTTGATGAAGACGGCAAGGAGCGTGAGTTTGAGGTCATTGATAACCTTGTTACCGATAACAACGAGTATTTCGCCCTTGTTCCCATGGAAACCCCCGAAACCATCGGCTCCGATGACGGCGAGCTTGTAATTCTCAAGGTCGTTGAGGATGACGGCGAGGAGTTCCTTGAGCCTATTGAAGACGACGACGAGTTTAACGAGATTTCCGAAGTCTTTATGGATCGCCTTGAAGAGTATTACGATTTCGATACCGAGGACTGATATTTTGGAAGAATTTGAAAGAATGACTCTTACCGACGAAAACGGTAAGGAAACCGAATTTTCGCTTGTTGGCGCCATTGAGCACGGCGGAAAGAAATACTGCATACTTTATCCCGCCGGTCTTTCCGAAGAGGAGCGCGAAGCCGAGGAGCCGGTGATACTCGAATATATCGAGGACGGCGATGAGGATTACCTCGAAGAAATTGCCGATGAGGACGAATACGACGAGATATACGGTATTTATCTTGACGGCGAAGAATAAAATTTATCACCCTGCCTTGTGCGAGAATGTCCGTTTTTTTTAATCCAACAAATTGTAAAACGGGAGCCGGCTTCCGAAAGCGGATTGCATGCCCTTTTTTAAAAGGGAAACGCGAAACTTCCGGAGCGGCGTACCCACCCTTGTCGAAAGACGGGTTTAAGCGATGGACTGTACGGCAAGGCGGGGTTGTTTTTTTAAAAAGAGGTGAAAGAGCTTGTCCATATACGAAAGAACGGAGCTTATGCTCGGAAAAGAGGCTCTCGAAAAGCTGAAATGCTCAAGAGTCGCCGTAATAGGTCTCGGCGGAGTCGGCGGAGCGGCGGCGGAAGCCCTCCTTCGCGCCGGAGTGGGGCATCTTCTTTTCATCGACGGCGATACCGTTTCCGACAGCAACCGCAACCGCCAGCTTTTGGCAACTCTCGAAACCGTCGGCATTGATAAGGTCGATGCCGCGAAAGCACGCTATGAAGCCATAAATCCGGATTGCGACATGACTTTTATCAAGGAATTTTATCTGCCGGAAAACAGCGATTTTCTGTATGACTGGAAGCCGGATTACATAGTTGACGCCATTGATACCGTAACGGCGAAGCTGGATATCGCCCTTCGTGCTCAAAGGCTCGGAACAGGGCTTATCACGTGCCTCGGAACGGGGAACAGGCTCTTTCCGGAGATGCTCAAAGTCGGCGATATCTCCGAAACAAAGGGCTGTGGCTGTCCTCTCGCGCGGGTTATGCGCCGGGAGCTCCGAAAGCGCGGCATTGAGCACCAAACGGTACTTTACAGCGCCGAAGAGCCGCGAAAAGCCATTGTTCCCGGCGAGGAAAACGGCCGCCACGCCCCCGGAAGCATATCCTTTGTGCCTCCCGCCGCAGGCTATATCATCGCCGCCAAGTGCGTCCGCGACATTATAAACAGATAACAAAGGCTCCCTTGTGTAAAGTTTTCGCCGAGGGATTGGCGAGCCTTCTGCCTCCCTTGTGTAAAGGGAGGTGGCATTTTCGTTAGAAAATGACGGAGGGATTGTATCTCTGACCGGCTACAAAGAATTTGTTGGGAATACAATCCCTCACCGCTTCGCGGAGCTCCCTTTACACAAGGGAGCCAAGTCGTTTGCCGAAAAACTTCCGAAAACCTTTACACAAGGGAGGCTTTGGCGTTTCTATTTTCATTTAAACAAAATTCTATTTAAGACAATAAAATAGGGAGATGAAACCTATGATAGTTCCGGGAAGATACCGGCATTTTAAAGGCAAATACTACGAGGTCATCGGCGTCGCGAAGCACAGCGAGACCGAGGAGAAAATGGTCGTCTACCGCCAGCTCTACGGCGAGCACGGACTGTGGGTGCGTCCCGCGTCAATGTGGGAGGAAACAGTCGAGCGGGACGGCAAAACCTATCAGCGTTTCACCTACGTCGGCGATGAGAAAGAAGAACAGTAACAAAAAAAGAGCTTTCGTTCCGGAAGCTCTTTTTATTTTTGCGCTCTATTCCGTCAGAAGCTCCGCCAGAACTTCGGCAAGCAGGGTGGCGGAATACTCCGCTTCTTCAAGGGTGTTTCCCGTGGCGCCTATCTCAATAAGCAGAAGCCCCGGAGAAAGATCCATATTGTATTTGCGGTAATCGAAAAGCACCGGACGGCAAAGCCCCGGGTATTTTTCCTCCGCCTTTTCCGCGATGGCGGCGGCAAAGCGCAGATTTTCGGCATAGTCCGGCATATTCATAGTTCCGTCATCACAGCCGGATATAATCATGATCTGCGCCGCCTTTCTGCCGTCTATGAGCACGGTGGGCTTCATTATCGTTTTGGAATCCGGCTCTATCGCGTCCCGGTGGAGGTCAAGACAGACCTTTATATCCGGGTTTTCAGCGAGATATTTTGAAACTGTCGCGGCGCTTCGCTTGTATGAGCCGCTGTAACTCGGATCGTCATGCAGCGTTACGTCATGCAAAACGCCTATCCCTTTCTCCGTGAGCACCGAACAGAAGGTCTCGCCCACCGCCGCCATATTTTCGGAGAGGTCGGTGCTCCGCCAGGTTGCTTCAATGTCGAAATATCCCCTGTCAAGCGGCTCGAAGCCCTCCGTCGCGTGGGTGTGATACACCAGTACCTGCGGAGTATCGCCGAGATCCTTTTGGAGCCTTATATCGCATTTCTTTTCGAGCATCGCAAGTATCTTTTCGCTGCCGAGCTTCGTGCAGTTCTTTATGAGGGCGCCGCCGTAGGGGATATATACTTTTCCGGCGGTGGCTGAATAGGTTATCTCTTTTACCGTTCCCCGGCGTTCCGGCGGCACCTCCGGAACTTCCTTTTTCCTTTGAGCACCGGTTTCCTCCGCCATGCTTTCCTCCTGCGGCGCTTCATCGGGATTTTCCCGCTCCGGAATGAAAATTTCCCCGGCCGAAAAGGGAATATCCTCCGAATATACGGATTCAAGAAGCGCGTTCGGCGAACTCAAAGCCGCGGCGTAGTAGAAAATCGGCGAGCCGTTTTTCGCGAGGTTTATTAGCACGTAAACACACAAAACGCTTCCGGCTGCGCCTAAAACAGTCCTTGCCGCGAATTCCGCCGCAGGCTTTATTTTTTTCCAAAGCTTTCGGAAAGAAATACTCCTTTGCTTTCTCTTGTCCATAAAATCAGCCCTTCATAAAATCAGTTTCCGTAAATTTTATGCTCCGAAAGCGGAAATATTCATTTTTTATCTTTATTTTGCCTGCAAAAATATTGTATAATATTGTTACAGTAATTTTTTTCGGAGGCCACTATATGGGAAAGAAAAATGTAGGCAGACTTGCTGCAACAATACTTATGGGAATCAGCGGACTCGTAAGCGCCGCCGCCACCATCGACCAGCTCGGCGCCGGATTCATATACGAAAACGGCACAAAGGGGCTTCTGCTCGGCGTTCTTGCCTGCCTTTTCGTAATGCTATCCACCCAGTTCATACAGACCATAGTCCACGAATTCGGTCATCTCGTTTTCGGACTTTTGAGCGGATATAAATTCACCTCGTTCCGTATCGGGCATTTTATGTTCATAGATACCGAAGACAGGATAAAAATAAAGGTATTCAACCTCGTCGGTACCGGTGGCCAATGTCTTATGATGCCTCCGGAATGGAATAACGGAATTCCGTATAAGCTCTATAATCTCGGCGGCTGCATTATGAACGCCATAGTCGCTTTTATCGGCGCCGCGGCCTTCAGGTTTGTTCCGAAACCGGGACTTTTCCCCGCGTTTCTGTATTCTCTTTTTGTGTTCGGCTTTACAATGGCAATGATAAACAGTATTCCGCTTGACGTAGGCGATATCGCAACCGACGGCAAAAACGCACTTCTTCTCGGAAAGGACGAAACTTCGCTCCGCGCTTTCTGGCTCCAGCTTTACGTGAACGGGCTTATGGCGAAGGGCGAGCGCATAGGAACAATGCCGGAGGAATGGTTTTTCCTCCCCGACGGCGACCATACAAAAGATCCCGTCATATGTGCTGTCGGTGTTTTTCGTTTCAACTACTATTTTGATAAACACGATTTCGAAAAGGCGGAGGAAACTGCCCAAGCGGTGCTCACAATGCCGGGGCTTCTCGGCGTTCACCGAAACGAGCTTCTCTGCGAACTTGTGTTTCTCCGTATCTTCCGGGGCGCGCCGTCCAACGAGATAGATCCTATTCTCAACGCCGGACTTCGCAAATATATCCGTGCGACCTCAAACTACGTTTCAAGAAAGCGCCTTGATTTCGCTTACCAGGCACTCTACAAGCATAACGAATTCCTTGCGGAAAAATGCCTTTCCGATTTTGAAAAGATCGTAAAGACCTATCCTTACACTTCCGAAATCGAAAACGAGCGCGAAATCATCGAAATGATAAAAGAAAAAGCGGAATGGGGAGAAAACGCCGTTGTGTAAAGGTTTCCACCGAAGTTTCGGCGAGCGACTTTATGCCCCTTGTCAAATGTGAGAGGGGATTGTATTCTCAACAATCTAAACTGATATTATCTATAACTTTTCTTTTTTAAAGGAATTTTAAATTAAAGTCCCATTTCTTTTCGTAACCGAAAAGAAGTAGGACAGAAAGAAAAGGCAAGACAGAGATTTCTAATTAGAGATATCAAGGCGTTAAGTTCGCGGTCTATCCAAAGTTTTATCAAATTTTATAGCTTTGATTTGGCGCGGGAGCGCCATCCCATCCACCTACCCTCGGCGGTATTGCTTCGCGGAGCGGTAAGGGTGTTCTGCGGCAAAGCGAAGGCAAGCAGTGAAATTTTCCGTAAATGCTTTGGGCGTTTTATTAAAGCTTGCATTCTTCCTTTGAGATTGAACGACGCGGGGATAAAGAGTAAACCGATTCAGAACCCTACATAGAAAATTTCACCGTTGCTTGCGAGCGCAGGAAC
>JAZLFU010000236.1:0-3849 GCA_045615915.1 Oscillospiraceae bacterium | reverse complement strand
CCTTGCGATTTCAATCGGATCTATCTGCCCCATTTCAAAGACCGGAACATCTATCTGACCGCCGACGACTTTGAGCTGTTCAATAGCTGCCGGACGGTAAACGTCGCACGCAACAAGGAGAGGTCTTTTACCCATTTTTTTGAAATGCAACGCAAGCTTTCCCGAATGAGTCGTTTTACCTGAACCCTGAAGTCCGACCATCATAATAATTGTCGGAATTTTCGAAGAATAATTTATACGGGCGTTGGATTCTCCCATAAGCGCCGTAAGTTCTTCATTTACAATTTTTATAACATGTTGAGCAGGAGTAAGACTTTCAAGCACTTCAGCTCCCACCGCTCTTTCGCTGACCTTTGCCACAAAATCTTTTGCGACTTTATAGTTTACGTCAGCTTCGAGAAGAGCAAGGCGAACTTCCCTCATTGCGGCTTTTACGTCATTTTCGGTAAGTTTACCTTTATTTTTCAGCTTTTTGAATACAGCCGAAAGCTTATCAGATAATCCTTCAAATGCCATTTATCAAACTCTCCGTTTTAATCATTAAGATGGCTTGCAACACTTACGATTTTCGCCGTATGACTGGCAATCTCGCGAATGGTTGCTCCTTTTATGCTGTCATCATCAATGGCCTGCGCTTCGCTTATAATTGTATCAAGCCCGTTTTGGATCTCTCTGAAACGTTTGGCAAGACCGAGCTTTTCTTCCATCTCAAAAAGCGTTGCTTCGGCGCGTTTTATGGAATCGCGAACACCCTGGCGCGTAATTCCGAGGTGCTCGGAAATTTCAGCAAGAGAAAGGTCGTCATTATAATAATAATCTATTACGTCCTGCTGCTTTTCGGTAAGTATTTCACCGTAAAAATCAAAAAGCAATGTAACGTTCATATCTTTCGCCACGATGTTCGCCTCCTTTTGTAAAGTTTTTTTCTTTACAAGTTATGATATTATTATAAATGAAAAATGCCCTTGTGTCAAGCACTTTTTGGGCATTTTATAAAGAAAAGTATAATATTTTTTGTTTATTTTTCAAGTCCGAACACCTTTGCAAAATTATCGTACAAAATCATTCTGTTTTGCTCTTCCGAAAGTCCAAGAGCAAAGAAATTTTTGAGTTCTTCGGCGTGATCCCACATTGGGAAATCCGTTCCCCAAAAGAAATTCTCAATTCCGTATTTATCGAAAAATTTAAAGACAAGTTTTTTATCTATATATTTAAGCGAGCTTGAAATGTCAAACCAAAGTGTACCCGGCTTATATGCGTTAAGGGCATTTTCCCAAACTCTGTATCCGCCGAAATGAGCACCGATAACTTTAAGCCCCGGTACCTGCTCAATCGTTGCCGCCATTCTTCTCGGCTCCGAATACGGTCGTTTATCATCTCCGAGATGAACGAGCACGAACATATCGTTATCTCTTATCGCTCTGAACATCGGGAAAGCCTTGAAATCATCAAGAAAAAATTTCTGAAAATCCGGATGGAGCTTTATACCTTTTATTCCGAGATCCTTTATTCGTTTAAGTTCTCCGTCTATATTCTCAAAATCCGGATGCATAGTTCCGAAACCTATAAATTCGCTGTGCTTTTGACATTCAGACATAATAAAATCGTTTATTGAAACGACCTGATTTGGTGTTGTTGCCGCCGAACAAACCAAAGCTTTTTCTATATGCACATTTTTTATTGACTGAACAAGATCATCGCCGGTTCCAATATGTTTCATAGGCCAATCATAAAAATCGCCTATGGATGAAGTTGCTTTTTCTACTATCTTTTCGGGATAAATATGATTATGCACATCAATTATTCTGTAATTATCCAACTGTCTTCATCTCCAATCGAATACATTGTAGCACAAAATCATTGTTCTTTCAATATAAAAAAGCACCGCTCAATTTGAACGGTGCTTTAATAGCATCAATAAAATTATTGATTTGCCCAGTCTGCCGGGTAAGAAATATAAATAAATCTTACATGGTCAGGAGTGGAGAAATGAATGCTGGTGCCTTTAGGAATAAAGGTCATATCACCTGCATGAGCAGTAACATTACCAGCTTCGGATTTCAGGACGATAGTACCATCGATGATGTATTCGCATTCATCATAGTTAAGAGTCCAAGGGAAATCAGTTCCGTTTCTCATCTCCATGACACCGATACCGAGTCTAGGAGATTCATCAAGAGTAACAACGTCAAGAAGATCTACGTCTTTGGTGGCTTCGCCGATATCAAAGGGGAAAGTCTCGCATTTAACGGTATTAGTCTTAATGCTCATCATGCCGTTGGAAAGAACGTTGCGTTCAAAAGGCATGGTGTCTTCGGTTTTCATATTCTCACAGACTTTGGCGACGATCTCTTTAATCAGTTCTTCACTAATATTCATTGGATTGTACGCCTCCTTTAAGTCAAGGCATTACGCCTTTAAAAATTCTTGGTGAAAAGTGCCTATCGCGGCAATAGGCACTTTTCTGAAAGTTTTAATTTACTAAAAAGAAATTAAATTATTTCTCTTCGGTTGCTCCGGGGATCTTTGCAAGAAGTGCAGGAGCCATGAAGTTACCTACAACGATAGCAAGGATACCAGCAACAAGTTTACCAACGATCATCGGGAAGATCATGTCAGCGTTGTTACCAGCGCAGAATCCAAGGTGATCACCAAATACGAATGCTGCGGAAACAGCGAATGCGCAGTTGAGGAGTTTGCCTTTGGGGTTCATGTCTTTGAGAAGGTTGAACATAGCAATGTTGTTAGCAAGGTTTGCTACGAGACCTGCAGAACCGGCAGCGTTCATGCCGAGAGCATTACCAACTTTTTCAAGTGCAGAACCGAATTTATCGGTGATGAACTTAACCATAGGATATGCACCGCAGAGAACGATAGCGATAACACCGCAGGTAAGAAGACCGGATTCAAGACCGTTACCTACATCACCGCCGATGACGGAGTCATCCATCATGATGGAGAAGATCGGGAAGTTGATACCAGTGTTGTACTCGAAGATAGCAATAGCAGTAACAGCAGTGATGAAAATGGTAACGCCGTTACCGAATTTCTCAAAGCCTTTCATCATGCCAGCAGGAGCAAACCAAAGGCCTGCAGCGATTGCAGCAGCGATGATAACAACAGGGATGAGGTTGATGACAACATCACCAATGCTCATTTTGTACTGAGTGGTGTTCATAACAAGACCACCGGCGATGCAGCCGAAGGGGATGGTTACGATACCGCAAAGAGTACCAGCACCAAGGTAGGAACGATCAGCAGGATCGATGATACCAAGAGCTACAGGAATGGTGAATACGATGGTCGGTCCCATCATGGAGCCGAGGATAAGACCTGCATAGTTACCAATAGCTTCGTTAGCAGCCATGGACATTGCAAGAGGATAACCACCCATATCGCAAGCAAGAAGAGTAGTTGCGAACATAGCGGGGTCTGCACCTACGAGACCGTAGAGCGGTCCGATGATAGGAGTAAGAACAAGGTTAAGAATAGGAGCAACAGCAACAACACCTGCCATGGACATAGCAAGAGGGTCCATTGCGTTGATACCTTCTTCAAACTGTTCGCCATAACCAAGTTTGTTTCCGCAAATCTTGTCAATAGCGCCAACAAGCATGAAGATCATCATAATCATAACGATAACGGTCTGAATTGCAGTCCAGCCGTTGAAGTTTCCAAGCCATCCCTGGATGGATTCAGTAAATACCGGAACAGTATTGCTCCAAGCATTAGCAAGTTCAGTAAAATCCATAATTGACCTCCTAAAAAATTAGTTTAAATTCTCAAACTATATTCATAAAAGGATTTATTCCAATTCAATTATGTAAATATAAATTTTTGAAGAACACT
>JAZLFU010000235.1:0-5503 GCA_045615915.1 Oscillospiraceae bacterium | reverse complement strand
ATATATAAATATGTCATATTAAGTCAATAGAAAAATCAAAATTTTGAGCAAAAAAGGGAAATTTTATTTTTATTTGCATCATAATTGTGCAAAATATGAATAGAATTATTTAATATGCCTGTTCCAACAAATAGCTCCCGTTTGAATATATCAAGCGGGAGTTTTTTTATCGTTTAATGTCTTTTTTATACTTTCAAATATTTCGATTACTTTGAAACGCAATTCGTAACCTTCTCCGGTAACAAATTTTTTGTTTTCGCCGTATTCGGAAACACGTTCTTCGGCACCGGGTATACAGAGCTGCGGATACATAACGCACCACCAGTTATGTCCTTCGCCTTCGCCTATGATTATTCTTACCGCGTCGTAATCTCCAGCGGGAAGTGTAAATCCGTCATAGCTTCTTGTTTCAAACCACATATTTACTATTTCAACTTTAACGGGATATTCAGCGCCTTCGTTTGCGATAATTTCTTCTGCAGCATTTTTTATATCGTTTGCGGAATATTCGGCAAGAGCTTTTGCTTCGCTTTTTCCCGAAACTTCGGCAAATAATTCTCCGGTTTCCGAAAGAATTCTGTCGCGGACTTTGAGTTTAAGCTCCTGGTCAAAATCGCTGTCCGAATTTGCGATTATATGAAGACGAAGCGTATCCGAGCGTATGGAGTTTCCTGCCGTAACGGTTTGTCTTAAAGAAGCCGTAACCGCAGTAAAAATAAGGCCGATAAGTACAATGGTTTCTATTGTATGAAGCTTATTATTGTTGTTATGAAACGTGCGAAAATGAAAAGAACTCATAAAAAATCCACCTTTACTTGTTTTGAAATAAGTATCGGTGGAATTTTTTGATTTTATTCAGATTTCAACATAAGTTATTTGGTTTCCGTTCGATTTTATTACTTTTTCAAGCTCGGAGAAAGAAAGCCAAAGGGTTGAAGTGTTTTGATTAGGGTGTACCCCAACACAGGGAGAACCGATAAAATCGCGGTCAATGATAAACTCAACTTCGGCGTTTTTGTCATTTACAACTCCGAGAGGCGAAACGCTTCCTTTCACAAGTCCGAGATATTTATCGAGCCTTTCCGGGGAACCGAAACTGCAATGTTTTATTCCGATTTTTTCTTCTATTTGAGAAAGGTTTACTTTTTTATCGCCATAGACGAATACAAGAAAATGTCTTTTGCCTTTTGCATCTCTCAAAAACAGATTTTTACCGACGGTTCCATCACCGAAAATACCAAGCGTATCCATTTCTTCCATAGTGTAAACGGAACAATGGTCTATTCTGCGGTAGTTTATGCCTAGTTCGTCAAGCTTTTCAGTAACCCTTGCGCTCTTATCCAAGGAAACTCCGTAGTTTGTCGGTCTTGCAATAAAACAGTCGGGATATTCCGATTTGAGCATATTGAAGGCGGAAATGGCAAGCTTTTCATCATCGAAAATTCCGAATACCGCGGTTCCGCTCCCCGTCATGGAGGAGCCGAGAGCACCGCATTTAATGAGCTTTTGCTTTATTTCGGTAATTATGTTTCCCGATACGGAATCTTCGAGCACGTTAAAAAGGGAATTGTTTATTTCGGAAAGATTTTCGTGCTCAAATCCGGAAGACAGCGCTGAAAAATCGCCGTGAGAAAATTCATCTTCGTGCTCATCATAAAAAGCATAACTTTCTTTTGTGCTCATTCCGATTTTTGGCTTTACGATAACAAAGAAACAATCCGGAAGATCATGGAAATCTGAAAGTTTATCTCCGATACCCTCGGAAAGCATTGTGGAACCGACAAGAGAAAACGGAACGTCCGCACCGCATTTTGCACCTATTTCACAGAGCTTTTCGGAAGAATAATCTGTTTCGAAAATTTCATTCATTCCGAAAATAACCGCGGCGGCATCTGCGCTTCCACCGGCAAGGCCGGCTTCGGTCGGTATGCGTTTGTCAATAAATATATCGACTCCGCTTTCGATATTTGCGTCCGAAAGAAACAGTTCTGCCGCTTTATATGCTATATTATTTTCTCCGTCGAGGGTTGGAACACTGCATTTTACGGTTATTTCCTTGCGTTCGTTTTTGTCGATTTTAACGTAATCAAAATAATCGATGCTTTGCATTACCGAACGCACGGAATGGTAGCCGTTATCAAGTTTTCCGGTTATATCAAGGAATAAATTCAGTTTAGCCGGCGCTTTTATGCTTATTGAATTCATATCCTTATTTTTCCTTTTTGAGTTCTTTAAGAAACTCGTCGATTCTCTTTATAGCTTCTATAAGGTGATCAATCGAGTATGCGTAAGATACGCGGACGTAGCCTTCGCCGCTTTCCCCGAAAGCATTTCCCGGAACTACCGCGACGTGCTTTTCTTTAAGAAGTCTTTGGCAAAATTCTTCAGATGAAAGTCCGGTTGATTTTATGCAGGGAAACGCATAGAAAGCACCGCCGGGAGTGAAACATTCGAGCCCGAGACGGTTAAAGGAGTTTACAACGAGCCTTCTTCTCATATCGTATTCTTTTACCATGTCATCAACTTCATTTTGACAGTCGCGGAGAGCTACGGTTGCGGCGTATTGGCTTGTTGTCGGAGAACTCATAATTCCGAATTGATGAATTTTGAGCATCTGTGCGATAATCGGCGCAGGACCTGCTGCATAACCGAGACGCCAACCGGTCATGGCAAAGGCTTTTGAAAAACCGTTTACCATTATTGTGCGCTCCTGCATACCGTCTATTTGAGCTATTGAAACGTGGGAATCTCCACCATATGTAAGCTCGGAATATATTTCATCGGAAAGAACCATTATATTCGTTCCGCGAAGAACTTCCGCTATTTCTTCAAGGTGTTTTCTTCTCATAACTCCGCCGGTGGGATTGTTGGGGAAGGGCATAACGAGAAGTTTCGTTTTGGGAGTAATTGCTTTGCGCAGTTCTTCGGCGGTAATACGGAAATCATCCTCTTGTTTTGTTTCTATTGTAACGACTTTTCCTCCCGCAAGGCGGCAGATAGGATCATAGCAGACAAAGCAGGGGACAGGAAGAAGCATTTCATCGCCGGGTTCAATAATTGCGCGTATAGTAAGATCTATTGCTTCGGAGCCGCCTACTGTAACGAAGAGCTCTTTTTTGGGATCGTAATCAAGACCGTTTTTGCGTTTCAGATAGTTTGCTATTTCTTGGCGAAGTTCGATAAGTCCGGCATTTGCGGTATATTTTGTATGACCTTTTTTAAGAGAATCTATACCCGCTTCGCGGATGCTCCACGGAGTTTTGAAATCGGGTTCGCCGACACTTAAAGAAATAACGTCATCCATTTCCGCTGCGATATCGAAAAATTTACGAATACCGGAAGGCTTTATATCCTTTACCGTATCGGTAAGGATTTTATCATAATCAATCAAGGAACATGCTCCTTTCGTCTTTTTCAGCTTCGATTAATTTTATGTGATGCTCCTTATATCTTTTGAGCACGAAATTCGTTGCGGTTGAAGTTACGGAATCAAGAGTTGCAAGGCGCTTTGCAACGAACATTGAAATATCGCGGAAATTGTGCCCTCTTATGACTACCGAAAGGTCATAGTTTGAGCTGCTCATAAGCCAAACGCTTTCTACTTCATCGAAAGATGTGATTTCTTCAGCAATTTCTTCGTATCCGCGGTCGCGTTTCGGCTGAACTTTTAATTGGATTATTGCAGTACAGTCCGTTGAATCGATTTTTTCCCAGTTGATGAGCGCGTTATAACCGAGAATGATATGCTCTTTCTCGTATTTTTCTATTTCGGCTCGTATGGTTTCTTCGGGCAATGCGAGGATTGCGGAAAGTTGGGTGTCGTCAAGTTTTGCGTTTTGTTCAAGTAATTTGAGAAGTTGTTCCATAGTGTTTTCTCCTTTAATAATTTATTTTTATTTGAACGGGTTTTCGTTTTTCAAAATAATAATATGAGTCAAAACCAGCTTCGGCTATAAGACTTATTCCTTCTGAAAGGTCAGAACCGAGACTTGAAACGTTATGAGCGCCGGAGCCCACCGTAACGAACTCTCCTCCGAGTTCTTTGAACATTCTTATGTATCTTACGGGCGGAAGAACCATATTGAGTTTTCTTCGGAGAGCGGAGGTGTTTATTTCAAGAGCCTTTCCGTTTTCCGCAAGGACTTTCAATACGGCCTCTATTGCGTCATCACAGGAACGCAAAGAAAAATAGGGTATTTCGTTAAGATCAATATATCGCAAAGGAAAAGCAATTTGGCTTAATACGTCAAAATTTCCCCATTTTGCAATATCAAGAAGGGTTTGGTAGTAATATTCAAAATAATGAATTATTTCGTTTTCACTTAATTCGTCATATCCGATATCACTTAATTTTTGATCGTTTAAGTATTTTTTCTCGGAAACCAAAACAATATCGAATTGGTGAGAATTTATTATTTTATCAGCTTTTTCTATATTTTCAAGAGGCTGGCTTACTTCTATTCCGTTTGTGATAATAAGGTTATCCGAAAAAACAGATCTTGCCTTATACGAGCAATATATGGATTCTTTTATTCTTGCTCCGAAATGCTGTTCTTCAAATCTGTCGCAATCGCAGCAATCGGTTATGGCAAAGCCGTAAAGACCGCGGTTTATCGCCTGCTCGCATAGGCTCATTATGGAGTCTTCGCCTTTGGGAGAACAGTCGCTGTGAACGTGGCAATCGTATTTCTTTTGTTGATACATAGGCAAAGCTCCTTCCTTGCAGAATGGTATAATTTTATTTATTTTATCATATAATATTTAGTTTGAAAAGAGCATTGAATAAAAAAATACATATAATTTTGCTATATTTTAATTTATATATTTGGCGTTTAACTAAAAATGATTTATATGGTTTCCGTTAATCGAAAAAATTTAAAATAAAATGAGATTTCTATTGACAAATGAAAAATCATAATGTATAATAACATTCGTCGCTGAGATGCTGGTGTAGCACAGTTGGTAGTGCAGCTGATTTGTAATCAGCAGGTCGGGGGTTCGAGTCCGGCCACCAGCTCCACCAAGTATTGAAGCGAAAACAAAATATACGGGAGTGTACCCAAGTGGCCAAAGGGGGCAGACTGTAAATCTGTTGGCAGTGCCTACGGTGGTTCGAACCCACCCCCCCCCACCAAGAAAAACCTCGCTACGATTGTAGCGAGGTTTTTCAATGATATCCGCCTTCGGCGGATGAAGTTACTTCTGTGTCTGGTAAATTTCACAACGATTCATTACAATTTATGTTGTTTGCTTCGGAAATACATGGTAAAATAATGTGAATCTATCGACTAAGGAATTTGTGTATATGCCCAGTAAAATCACCCGTGGTCAACCGCTGTGGTATCGCAACCGTTTTACCGGCGTAATTGAAAACGTTGTTGTTCGCCATACAACAAATGGTCGTTTTGCGATTCTTTATAACAACAAACTTCATTGGATGGAACAAAGTGTAATTGGGGCAAGGTTATTTCTGTCCGCAGCGGATGTTGATGGAGATTCTTCA
>JAZLFU010000234.1:0-1443 GCA_045615915.1 Oscillospiraceae bacterium | reverse complement strand
CTTCGCAAACATTATATAATGCTCAAAGAACGCAGCGATAATCTCGAAAGTGAAAATACAGGACTTAAATCGCGCTGTGAAAAAGCCGAGAGCGAGCTTAAAGATGAAAAATCTCTTAATATCCACCTTGCGGAGCAGCTTGATTCGGAGATGAAAAAAGCCGAACAGGAAAAGAACGAGAGAAGAAAAATACTCGATTCCGTAAGTGAGATGGGAAATACCGCAAAAGCAATGCTCAGCGGCGCAAAGAACAGTGCTCAAAGCATGATAAACGATGCTCAAATTTCGGTTGACGGAATAAATTCGGAAATTGACACTTTTTGTGATGAACTCGAAAAGACGAAATCATTTATGCAGGATTCTCTTTCAGTTCTTTCCCAGCGCCTTGAATATATAAAAAGTGCCGCTGTTTCCGCAAAGTTTTCCGGGGAAAAGCAAAGTGAAAAATACAGCGATATACAAAGCAATTACGAAAAAGTCGTATCGGAAGTCGAAACGAAAATAAGCAATTTGAAAAATCACTTTTTTCATTGAGCCGCCGAAAGTAACCGAAAAAACAAACGGAAACAAAACCGGCGGCGGGACTGGAACGGTAAGGATAACCGAGGGACAGCTTATGCGGCGTCCGATTACGGCAATAAGAAAAAAGCCGCGGCATACCTTTACCGATGGCATAAAAAGCCTGATAAAAGCTATAACGAAAATGATGTAACAGATATGGGTTGAAAAGAGATTTTCAGCCCATATTTTAAGGAGAATATCTATGGAAAAACTGAAAATATCATGTCCCTGCCTTTTTGGACTCGAAAGTGTGCTCACCGGCGAAATGAAAAAAATGGGCGCTGAAAACATTTCCGCCGAGGACGGAAGAGTTACCTTTGAGGGCGATTTTTCCGACGCTGTAAGGGCAAATTTGCGTTTGAGAACTGCCGAAAGAGTCCAGATAATAGTTGCCGAGTTTGAAGCGAGGAGCTATGAGGAGCTTTTCCAGGGAACTCTTGCGGCGCCATGGGAAATGTTCATAGGAAGAAAAGACGCTTTCCCGGTAAAGGGCAGAACGGTAAAAAGCCAGCTTCACAGTATGTCGGATTGCCAGTCCATAATAAAAAAGGCAGTTGCAAAACGGCTTGAAAGCGTATATCATCAAAGCTGGTTTGATGAAACCGGCTCGGTTATACAAATTCAGTTTATGCTACTCAAAGACAGAGTTATGCTTATGCTCGATACTTCGGGAATAGGGCTTCATAAACGCGGATACCGCCGCAATTCCGTTGAGGCGCCAATAAAAGAGACCATTGCCGCAGGAATTGCCGACCTTGCCCACGTATATCCGGATAGTGTTGTATGTGATCCCATGTGCGGCTCCGGAACTTTGCTTATTGAATCCGCGCTTAAAGCCATGAATATTGCGCCGGGAATAAACCGCCATTTTGCCGCGGAACA
>JAZLFU010000233.1:0-3408 GCA_045615915.1 Oscillospiraceae bacterium | reverse complement strand
ACGGCGAGGTCGTCGCCATAGTCGGCGGAAAGGGAGAAAAGGAAGGCTCAAGACTTTTCAATATAGCTTCCGACGGTAAAAGGCATATAGGCTCAACGATAAAGCCCATTTCATCATATGCCCTTGCAATAGAAAACGATCTTATAACATATTCCACGATAATCGTTGACGAGCCTGTTTATAAAGCCGGCGAAACCTACGATAACACCACCTTTGAGAAGGATTGGCCCGTAAACTACTATGAAGGTTACAGAGGCTCCGTTGCCGTTGAGGAAGCGGTCCAGCGTTCGATAAATACAATACCCGTAAAACTCGTAACTCTCGTTTCACCGAGAACGGTATTCGATTTTCTGACGCAGAAGCTCCATATCTCGACGCTTGTTGATAACGAATACAACAACGACGTTGCGGTGGCTCCTATGGCGCTCGGTTCCCTTACAAAAGGTATAAGCCCGATCGAACTTGCCGGCGCGTATCAGATGATAGGTAACGGCGGACTTTATGTAAAGCCCCATTCCTACACAAAGGTGCTCAACAGCGAGGGCGAAGTGGTGCTCAAAGCCGATACCTCACCGGAAAGAGTTATATCCGCGGAAACGAGCACGATACTCAACAAGCTTTGCCAGCGAGTTGTAAACGCTTCTCCCGGTACCGGTACAACAGCGAATATTCCGGGATACGAAGTAGCCGGTAAAACGGGTTCCGCAACGGATAATACCGACCTTTGGTTTGTCGGAATGACTCCGGAATATCTGGGCGTTGTCTGGCTCGGCTATTCGAAAAGTATGCAGGCAATTAACTACCAGACCTATCCAACTCCGATAATCTGGAAGGGCGTTATGGAAAGCGTTGTAAAATCCTGCGATCCGGAAGTTAAGTTCCCGGTGAGCGCGAATGTCGTTTCTGCCCAGTATTGCAAAAAGTCCGGCGATCTCGCAACGGATTACTGCACCGAAACCTCAACCGGCTGGTACAAAAAGGATAACACCCCGGGCTTTTGCACGGAATGCGACGGAAGCGGTTATTACCATTCCGAAAGCGGAAGCGAAGAAGGAACAACAGGCAGAAGAGTAAGAAGACACAGTTAAAAAAACCGGCTTTCGGGGAATATTTCCCCGGAAGCCTTTTTTGTTCATAAAAAATTTACCTAATATAAAGCCCGTTTAAGAATATTTGGAAAAAATATACTTGAAGTATTCCAGAATTTGTCGTATTATATATATGTATAAATTTATCCTTACGGATATTATAGGAGGAAAGAAATGAAAAAACGTATTCTCTGTGCGGCAATGGCCGTATTGATGATAATCCTTATGCTTCCCGTCGAGGCTCTTGCCGTAACCAAAGTAAAAGGCGCCTATGTGGGAATGGAATTCGAAAGCGTTATCGCTGAGGTAATCGGCGCAAACAGCTATAAGCTTGTGGGCGCTCTTCCCGACGGACTTAAATTCAATAATACCGTCGCTTATAATCACAACGAAAACGTTGATACCGACGTTCTTACGATAAGAGTAGAGGGAAAACCGAAAAAAGCCGGTACCTATACTTTTTCCGTTGACACTTCATATAAAGACGAGGACGGAAAGAAAACCTTTGTAAAAACCCTCGATTTCAGTATGACCATAGGAAGCGAGCCTCCTTTTGACGGCGCCGCCTATATTTCAATGGAAAAATGGCCCGATAAAACGACTTATTACCTCGGAGATACTGTTGATACCACCGGTATGAAGGTAATCGCCATGGTCGGCAACAAAAAGAATGATAAAGCGACCAAGATCGAATGCAATACCGAATATGACGTGACGGATATGTGCTACTGCACTCCGTCAATATTCACTTTTGATGAAGCGCAGGATGTTACCGTTCATTGCCTTCTTCCGGACGGAAACGGAAAAGTTAAAGACTTTACCTCTCATTTCCGTGTTGACTTCAAATATGCGGACGCAAATACCGTAACCGCAATATCCATTCTTGAAAAACCTACCAAGATCACCTATACGAAGGGCGAAAAAGTGGATACCGAAGGACTTAAACTTCATCTTACAAAGGGCATGGGCAATTCCGCTGATGTTACCGAAGGCTTCACCGTTGAGCCGGAAACCTTTACCGAGATCGGTATCCAGGCTGTTACCGTAAAATACGGCGAATTTACCGCGACCTATGACGTTGAGGTAACCGAGCCTGTTGTTGTTCCGGAGCCTGTGGTTGAACCCGAACCGGTAGTCGAGCCGGAGCCTGTTGAGGAACCGGAGCCTGTGGTCGAGCCGGAACCCGTTGTTGAGCCTGTTGTAGAGCCGGTAGTCGAGCCGGTAGTCGAGCCGGAACCCGTGGTCGAGCCGGTTGACGAAAACGTTGAAGAAAAGAGCGAGGGCGTTCCTTTCTGGGTATGGATAATCGTTGCCATAGCCGGAATAGCGATCGGTGCGGCGGCTGCGCTTTTCTTCCTCGGAAAAAAGAACGCTTCTGTGATCGACGGCGATGACGAAGACGCCGAGGACAGCGAAGAATAAGATATGATTTATGCCGGAGAAATTTTTCTCCGGCATTTTTTATCTTTCTTTAAGTAAAAAGCCGGGAATAAACTATTGTCATAAACACAATTTTATTGTATAATATATAATTACCGTAATTATAAGGAAGTGAAAATATGAAAGCAAAAAGCGAAGTTTCGGAAACCGTAAAGCTTGCTCTTTTTACGGCGATAATCGTTCTTATGACGGCTGTTCCCGTGCTTGGATATATTCCTCTCGGAACGGTCAACGCAACCCTTATACAGATTCCCGTAATAATCGGCGGAATTCTTTTCGGCTGGAAAAAGGGCGCTTTTCTCGGCGGAGTTTTCGCCGTTACGAGTATGATAAAAAATACAATGCAGCCTAATCTCACTTCCTTTGTGTTTTCGCCTTTTGTGCCGGTGTTCGGTGAGGAAAGCGGAAGTCCTCTCGCGATCCTTGTCTGCTTTGTTCCCCGTATACTGATCGGTGTTTTTGCCGGACTTATATTCGAAGCGCTTTCCAAAACCAAATTGAAGCGTGCGCTAAGCTGCGGTATCTGCGGTTTTATCGGTGCTCTTACCAATACCGTTCTCGTAATGGGCGGGATATATCTCTTCTTCGGAAGAAGCTATTCCGCCGCGAAGGAGGAAGCCTACGAAGCGCTTATCGGAACGGTTATGGCTGCCATAACGGGAATAGGCCTTGTTGAAGCGGTGCTTTCCGCAGTTGTATGCGCGGCAGTCTGTACGGCGCTTTTGAGGTATGTTTCAAAGGATAAAAAATAAAGATCGGGAAAAATTTTCAGTTTATTTAATTTTCGTAAATATTCGGTTATTACTTTTTTGATATCATAAATTTTGAAATACGGCGGAAAGGAGGTGCGGCGCTTTGGATAAAGAAAAAAACGATGAAA
>JAZLFU010000232.1:0-1419 GCA_045615915.1 Oscillospiraceae bacterium | reverse complement strand
ATAGTTCTGGAAGGTTATAGTGGCGAGGGTTTTGCTCTCTCTTGCAACGGTAACGCCCTCTTTCGCTTCGATGGCCTGATGGAGTCCTTCGCTGTAACGGCGGCCTATCATAAGGCGTCCGGTGAATTCATCAACGATTATTACTTCGCCGTCTTTAACAACGTAATCAACATCGCGCTTCATAACGCCGTTGGCTTTTATTGCCTGGTTTATGTGGTGGAGGAGAGTTACGTTATCCGAGTCATTGAGGTTTTCAACGTTGAAGTATTTTTCCGCTTTTTCAACACCGCGTGGAGTTATAGTTGCGTTGTGAGCCTTTTCGTCAACAATATAATCCGCATCAACGGTATCTATTTCCTCTTTATCATCATGCTCTTTTACACGGATGGCGGTAAGACCTTTTGCGAAGCGGTCTGCCTTCTGGTAAAGATCGGTAGATTGATCTCCTGCGCCGGAAATTATAAGAGGAGTTCTCGCCTCATCAATGAGGATGGAGTCCACCTCATCGACTATCGCGTAAGCAAAGCCGCGCTGAACACGGTTTTCCTTATACGTTACCATGTTGTCGCGAAGGTAGTCGAAGCCAAATTCGTTATTCGTGCCGTAGGTTATATCACAGGCGTAGGCATCGCGTTTATCGTCCTTTTCAACGCCGTGGATAATAAGTCCGACGGAAAGCCCCATATAGGTGAAGACCTTGCCCATCCATTCGGAGTCGCGCTTTGCGAGGTAATCGTTTACGGTTACGATATGGACTCCGTCTCCGGTAAGTCCGTTAAGATATGCGGGAAGGGTTTCAACGAGGGTTTTTCCTTCGCCGGTTTTCATTTCGGCAATTCTTCCCTGATGAAGAATAATACCGCCGATTATCTGAACGGGATAGGGGCGCATATCGAGAACTCTGTCGCAGGCCTCACGGCAGGCGGCAAAAGCTTCGGGAAGGATATCGTCGGTGGTCTCTCCGTTCGCGAGACGCTCTTTAAGAACAGCAGTCTGTCCTTTCAGTTCTTCTTCGCTCATGGCGCGGTATGTGTCTTCGAGCGCAAGGACTTTTTTGACTATTGGATCTATTCTTTTAAGCTCCTTTTGAGAGTAGTTTCCGAAAATTTTATCAAGTAAACTCATTTATTGGCTCCTTTGTATTTTATCATTGATGATAACTCTCTAATATATCATTTTATTACTATATTTTATCAATGTCAATTAAACTATTGTAAACATTTTTTGTTTTATGCAAAAAATTGCGCCGTCAGAAATCTTTCGGCGCAGTTTTTGAATTTATATCGGGTATATAGATTTTTTTGTATTTTTCGGCGAGAGCGGTTTCCTCCGGCGTAAACAGGCGGTATTTACCGCTTTTGAGCGTACTGTCGAGAAATATTTCTCCTATGGAAAGACGCTTCAGACGAAAAATCTTAC
>JAZLFU010000231.1:0-1487 GCA_045615915.1 Oscillospiraceae bacterium | reverse complement strand
ATCGAACTTTTGACTTATCTTAATGAGCATAAAGATGAACTCAATAATCATCAAAAAAGGGAAGTTGAACTTCTGCTTCGCGATTACGAATATAAAAAGAATATTCCGCAAAACGAATATGTTGAGTATAAGCGAATTTTAAGCAAAGCGGATTACGTTTGGCACAGAGCAAAGGAAAACAGCGATTATGAATCTTTTAAACCGATATTGAAAGACATTTTCGATTACAATATCCGTTTTGCAAAATACTATAAACCAAACCAAGATCCATATGAAACACAGCTTAATTTGTTTGAACGCGGACTTACCGTAAAAAAATGTGATGAATTTTTTGCAAAACTCCGTGAGCATATAGTTCCGCTTATCAAAAAGATAAGCGAAGTTCCTCAAATAGATGATTCTCCGCTATTTGGATATTTCACGGTAGAAAAACAAAAAGAGCTTACGAGTTATCTTATGGACTATATGGGAATAGATCCTAATCATTGTAACTGCGGAGAAACCGAACATCCGTTTACGCTTGAGTTTACAAAAGATGATGTTCGCATAACGACGCATTACTTCGAGGATAACGTGGCTTCATCAATGTATTCCGTAATTCATGAGAGTGGACATGCGCTTTATGAACTCGGCGGAGCGGATGAGCACAAATACACAGTTGTTGCCGGCGGAGTTTCAATGGGTATTCACGAAAGCCAGTCGAGATTTTTCGAGAATATCATAGGAAGAAGCGAAGCGTTTACCGCGGCAATACTTCCGAAATTCAAGGAAATGTTCCCGGAGCAGTTTTCCGATATAACGCCAAGACAGTTTTATGAAATGATAAATAAAGCCCAGCCTTCTCTTATTCGCACCGAAGCCGATGAACTTACATATGCGCTTCACGTTATGGTGCGTTATGAGATAGAGAAAAAGATGTTTGCCGGAGAATTAACTGTTGACGATATCCCGGGAGAATGGAACAGACTTTATAAAGAATATCTCGGCGTTGACGTACCGGATGATAAACACGGTTGCCTTCAGGATTCACATTGGTCCGGTGGTGATATCGGTTATTTTCCGTCATATGCTCTCGGAAGTGCATACGGTGCTCAAATGCTCAAAAAGATGAAAGAGGATATTGATGTCGATTCCGTGTGCTCATCAGGAACGCTTAAACCGATAGCGGATTGGCTTACGGAAAAGATTTATCAATATGCAAGTTTATATGATCCGGAAGAACTTTTCAAAATGGTTTGCGGTGAGGAATTTGATCCGGAGTACTATATTGAATATCTTGAAAAGAAATACAGCGACATATATAAATTATGATAAAATGAAAAGGACTTGCCGAAAGACAAGTCCTTTTTTGATATAAAGTGTCTTATTTTGCTTCTTTGCTGTAAATTGCGACAAGATTTTTTATCATTTCAACAGCGGAATCCATTTGTTCTATGCAGGCAAATTCAAGTTTTCCGTGGAAATTGTAGCCGCCGGTTCCGAGGTTC
>JAZLFU010000230.1:0-1982 GCA_045615915.1 Oscillospiraceae bacterium | reverse complement strand
GCTACTTTTTCCAACGTTAGGCTTACCTATTATCGCAACCTTTATGAAATCATTATCATATTCGTCTTCTTTATTAAAATCTATATGTTCAAAACAGGCATCAAGAAGATTTCCCGTACCATGACCGTGTACGGAAGAAACCGCAATAGGATCTCCGAGCCCGAGATTATAAAACTCATAGAACTCTGCCGGGAGATCACCTATTCTATCGCATTTGTTTACGCAAAGAACTATAGGTTTTCCGCTTTTAAGAAGCATTGACGCTATATCCGCATCGTTCGCTGTAACTCCCGAAGTAATATCCGTAACAAGGACTATTACATCTGCGCTTTCTATAGCTATATTAGCCTGATTTCTCATCTTCGAAAGCATATCATCATCGGTTTTCGGTTCAATACCGCCAGTATCTACAAGCATAACCGTATGATTAAGCCATTCACATTCGCTGTAAATTCTATCTCTTGTAACTCCGGGAGTATCCTCAACGATTGCAAGACGTTTTCCCGTAAGTTTATTAAAAAGAGTGGATTTTCCTACGTTTGGTCTACCCACTATTGCAATAATCGGTTTTGACATATTTATATATCCTCCAAGCGGAATTTATCCGTAAAAAACTTCGCAGTTATCTTCCGGCACTTCGCCAAGCATAGCACAGAGCAATTTATATCCGTCATTCGGCACCATAGTAACCGAAACTCCGAGAGATTTTTCAACGTATTCCGGCGTTGTATCATCAATGAATTTATCATGCTCATATCTTAATGCAGATTCGCAGATGAGCACTGAATCCCCGTTATCTTTATCTTTAAGCTGGGAAACAATATCCTTTCCCGTAAGAAGTCCGGCAACGGTTATAAGCTCTCCGAAAAACACGTTTTCTATCGTAACAACGTTGATTTTAAGCCCGCAATATCTCTTTTCCGCAATATCGGAAAGTTCTTTTATAAGTTTATATGCCGCTTTTCCGGTAGATATAGTTACTTTTCTTTTGTATTCGCATGCAGGAAAAAGATCAAGTGAATCCATAAATTCCTGTTTAAGTAGTGTACAAAGTCCTACACCGTCTTCAAGCTGTGTAAATTCGCCGTAATATTCGTATTCCGGGAAATCACGTTCCGCTTTCACATAGAATTCATCAGCAGCGTATACTACCGGATCTCCGCGTTTTTCTATCATTTTCTTTCTGAAATCATCAACTGTTGAAATAACTTCAATAGCCGTCTCTTTGTTATACGGAGTAAGCCTCGGGAGATTTTCTCTGTACTTTGTAAGACCTACCGGAACGCATACGGCACTTTCTACAGATGATCCCAATTCCTCAATATCTTTAAACGTACGCTTCAGTTCGTCGCCATCATTTATCCCCGGGCAAAGTACAAGCTGAATATGAAGTTTTATTCCGGCGTCAGCCATACGTTTAAGATATTTAAGAGAATCCTCTGCCTTTGGATTTTTCATCATTTCAACCCGAAGCTTCGGATCAGTCGTATGCACCGAAACATTTATCGGAGAAAGATGCATTTTAATAATTCTGTCTATGTCTTTTTCTTCAAGATTAGTAAGAGTTACGTAATTTCCAAACAGAAATCCAAGCCGCGAGTCATCATCTTTAAAATACAGAGTTTCTCTCATATTGGGCGGCATCTGGTCTATAAAACAAAATATGCATTTATTTTTACAGCAATGCTCTTTATCCATTAAATAAGTATCAAAATCAAGACCTATATCATCATATTCGGATTTTTTTATCTTAATATCTCTTATTTTCCCGTCTTTACCTTCTATTTTTATATCAAGATTTCTATCAGTCATATAAAAACGGTAATCCAAAACGTCGTTTATCTCATTTCCGTTTATTGATATTATCTTTTCTCCGCTTACTATATCAGCTTTATCTGCCGGAGTATTTTTTTCTACTGATGAAATAATAACTGACAAGGCTTGACCTCTTTTCGAAATACTATAAATGTATTATAACAAAT
>JAZLFU010000229.1:0-2629 GCA_045615915.1 Oscillospiraceae bacterium | reverse complement strand
CAAAAGAAGATATGAAAAAGCGCGGCTGGGACGAAGTCGATTTTGTCTTCGTTACCGGCGATGCTTATGTTGACCACCCGACTTTCGGTGCGGCGATACTTTCCCGACTTCTCGAAAGCCGTGGCTACCGCGTTGCGATTTCCGCCCAACCGAACTGGAAAACCGACTACGATTTCACAAAGTTCGGAAGACCGCGCCTCGGCTTTCTTGTTTCTGCGGGAAACCTTGACTCAATGGTAGCACATTACACCTCCGCAAAGAAGAAACGCCATGACGACGCATATTCTCCCGGCAAAAAGGCAGGCCTTCGCCCGGACAGAGCCGTTACGGTTTACAGCAAAAAGATACGTTCAATATATCCCGATATTCCTATAATCATAGGCGGAATAGAAGCATCCCTCCGGCGCTTTGCGCACTATGACTATTGGGAAAACAAGGTCATACCCTCCGTTTTGGTGGATTCCGGCGCCGATCTGCTCTCCTACGGAATGGGAGAAAGACAGACACTCGAAATTGCAGAAAGGCTCAATAACGGCGAACTTCCCGTAACTATGACAGATATACGCGGAACCTGTTATCTTGTTCCCGTAAACGAGTACAAGCCCGGCCCTGCGGTGGAATGTCCGAGCTTTGAAAACGTTTCCGAAAGCAAAAAGGAATATGCCGTTGCCTGCCGCAAAGAACAGGACGAGCAGGATCACATTCGCGGTAAAAAAGTCATTCAGCGCCACGGAAAAATGATGCTCGTGCAAAATCCGCCTGCCGCTCCACTAACCCGTGAAGAGCTTGACGAAGTATACGGCCTCCCTTATATGCGTGATTTCCATCCGAGCTATTCGAAACTCGGCGGAGTACCGGCGCTTGATGAAGTGCTCTTTTCCATAACCCAAAACCGCGGCTGTTTCGGTGGCTGCAACTTCTGTTCCCTTGCTTTTCACCAGGGACGTTTTGTTACTTCAAGAAGCAAGGAATCAATTATCCGTGAAGCAGAGCTTATGACTAAAGATTCTCGCTTTAAAGGTTATATTCACGATGTCGGAGGCCCTTCCGCAAATTTTCGCCGTCCCTCCTGCGATAAACAGATAACCGCCGGACTTTGTGCCGGTAAGAAATGCCTTGCTCCCAACATTTGCCCTAACCTTATTGCGGACCACGAAGAATATCTTGATATCCTCCGTGAGCTCCGCGCTCTGCCGAAAGTAAAAGCGGTTTTCATTCGCTCCGGAATACGTTACGACTACGTTATGGCGGATAAAGACGATTCTTTCTTCAAAGACCTTGTCAAATACCACGTAAGCGGGCATCTTAAAGTCGCACCGGAGCATTGCAGCGCAGCGGTACTCGATATGATGGGCAAACCGCATATTGAAACTTATATAGAATTTCAGCAGAGATTCAACGAGCTTACGCACTCCGCCAAAAAGGAGCAGTATCTTGTTCCCTATCTAATGTCCTCCCATCCCGGAAGCACCGTAAAAGATGCAATCGCGGTAGCGCAGTTCCTCAAAAAATACAATCTTCATCCTGAACAGGTGCAGGACTTTTATCCCACTCCCGGAACGGTTTCCACCTGTATGTTTTACACCGGACTTGATCCTTATACGATGAAAGAGGTATTTGTACCAACTTCCGCAGAGGAAAAGAATGCTCAAAGGGCGCTTTTGCAATACTACGTTCCGGAAAACGCCGATCTGGTACGCAAAACTTTACATAAGGCGCATCGCGATGACCTAATAGGAAACGGTGAAAACTGCCTTGTTCGCGAGGATTTCCGCGCAAAGAATATTGCTGATAAAACCGGAAAATACTTCCCAAAGAATACCGAAAAGCCAAAGCAAAACCGCAATAAAAAGCCAAAGCGCAAATAATTAAAAAGGAGGTTACCTTTTGGAAAGACTTGATAAGATCCTTTCGAAACGAACTTCATTTTCCCGAAAAGACGCAAAGAAGCTCATATCTTCCGGAAAAGTTTCAGTAAACGGAAAAGCGGTAACCTCTCCGGAATACAAAGCCGATGAAAGCGATGAAATCGCCGTTGACGGCAAAACAATAAGCGGAAATGAGCACGCATATATCGTGCTCAACAAGCCCGCAGGATATATTTCCGCTACGGAAGATCCCGGTCAGGAGACTGTGCTCAAGCTGATACCGGAATCACTTTTCAGAAAAGGGCTTTTTCCTGCCGGTCGGCTTGATAAAGATACCACCGGGCTTATGGTAATAACAGATGACGGCGATTTTGCGCACAGAATACTTGCTCCGCGAAAACACGTTCCGAAATCCTACGCAGTTACCCTCGATATACCGGTAACTTCTGAAATGCAACGCGGTTTTGAAAGCGGAATTAAGCTTTCCGACGGAGTATGCAAACCGGCAAAGCTAACAATAACGGGAAAGAATACCTGCATCGTTGTTCTTTCCGAAGGGCGATATCATCAGATAAAAAGAATGTTCGGCTGTTACGACGCAAAAGTTATAGGACTTCATAGGCTCTCTATGGGCGGATTTTATCTTCCGGATGATCTTTTGCCCGGAGACTGCCGCGAGCTTACGAAAGAAGAAATTTTACTTATAGAGAAAGGCGAATAGAAATGATTTTATATACCGTTGTTCCCTGCTATAACGAAGA
>JAZLFU010000228.1:0-1230 GCA_045615915.1 Oscillospiraceae bacterium | reverse complement strand
AGAATGTTTTCTTTCAACAACCCATTCGGTGCCTGTGAAAAATGTACGGGACTCGGCGTATTTATGCGAGTTGATCCGGATCTTGTAATACCTAATAAGAATCTTTCGATTCGTGAAGGGGCAATACATGCTTCCGGTTGGTTTTATTATGAAGGCGGTATAGCCCAGAATTATTACGATGCTCTTGCCGAAGAATATAAGTTTTCACTTGATGTTCCCGTTAAAGATCTTCCGAAGGAAGCTATTGATGTTATCCTTTATGGAACAAAAGGCAAAAAGATTATGGTTAAGCGCGAAAGCGACAGTATGCACGGTTATTTCAGTTCAGAATTCGAAGGAGTAATAAATAACCTTGAACGCCGTTTCCGCGATACGAACAGCGAATGGATGAGAGAAGAGATCGCGCTTCAAATGCGGAGCATAGATTGTCCGGATTGCCACGGAGAACGTCTTAAACCAATCTCTCTCGGAGTTACGGTTTGCGGAATAAACATAAGCGAATTTACAAAAATGTCCGTAAAACAGGCACTCGATTTCATTGACAATATGAAGCTGACGGAAAGGGAAGAGATGATATCTCATCTCATTTTGAAGGAGATAAAATCAAGGCTGAATTTTTTGAAAAACGTAGGTCTTGAATATCTTACTCTTGCAAGAAGCGCAACAACTCTTTCCGGCGGGGAATCACAGAGAATACGCCTTGCTACTCAAATAGGCTCTTCACTTATGGGAGTTCTCTATATCCTTGATGAGCCGAGTATCGGGCTTCATCAGCGCGATAATGAGAAACTTATTGCAACTCTTAAAAGGCTGCGCGACCTCGGAAACACGGTGATAGTCGTTGAGCACGATACCGATACTATGCTTGCTGCGGACTATATCGCAGATATCGGACCGGGAGCGGGAATACACGGAGGAAACGTGGTATGTTCCGGAACGGTACAGGATATAATGAATTGTCCCGAATCCATAACCGGAGCTTATCTCTCCGGAAGAAAGAAGATAGAGATACCGGAAAAGAGAAGAGCAGGAAACGGTAAAAAGCTTGTTGTAAAAGGTGCCGCGGAAAACAACCTTCAACATATAGACGTTGAATTCCCGCTCGGCACTCTTACTGTGGTAACGGGAGTTTCCGGTTCCGGAAAGAGTTCTCTCGTAAACGAGATACTGTATAAATCTCTTGCGCGTGATTTAAACAGGGCAAAGCATATGCCGGGGAAATCCGAGGGT
>JAZLFU010000227.1:0-1872 GCA_045615915.1 Oscillospiraceae bacterium | reverse complement strand
ACGATATTATTTTGTCATTAACGAAAGAGCCGGAATGCAGCGCTGTAAAATATCTTATTTCCTTCGGATGCAATATAGATGCGCTCGGAACGGAAGTCGCTTTGCAAAAACAGAAATTTCAACCGGAATTTTCAGTAAGGGAGAAGCAGAAACAGCAAAAAACACCGAGCCTTGATAAATACAGCCGCGACCTTACAAGAATGGCGCTTGACGGAGAAATAGATCCTGTAATAGGAAGGGAAAAAGAAACGAAAAGAGTATTGCAGATCCTTGCAAGGCGAACAAAGAACAACCCTTGTCTTATCGGAGATGCGGGGGTGGGAAAGACGGCAATAGCGGAGGCTATCGCACAGAAAATAGCGAACAGGGACGTTCCGGATTCGCTTAAAGGTTATCGGCTCTGTTCGCTTGATCTTTCGGCAATGGTGGCGGGCGCGAAGTATCGCGGAGATTTCGAGGAACGAATAAAATCGGTAGTCGATGAAGTGGTGCGCGCCGGAAATATCATTCTTTTTGTTGACGAAGTGCATACCATTGTGGGAACAGGCGCGGCGGAGGGAGCTGTTGATGCTTCCAACATTTTGAAACCCCAGCTTGCAAGAGGAGAATTTCAGCTTATAGGAGCTACCACAACGGAGGAATACCGTAAAAGCATAGAAAAAGATGCCGCGCTTGAAAGAAGATTTCAGAGCGTTGTGGTGGAGGAACCGACAGATGAAATGACGATAGATATTCTGAAAGGCATAAAAGAAAAATACGAAGCCTTTCATAAAGTAAAAATAAGCGACGAAGCCATTGAAAGCGCGGTAAGACTGTCGCTTCGATATATTCCGGAGAGAAGATTTCCGGATAAAGCGATAGATCTTATAGATGAAGCGTGCTCAAAAAATGCGGTCGATCAGGGAGATATGCTCGGTACGGCAAAAATCGGAAGAGTTGTAACGGGAAAGGATGTTACGGAGGTGCTCGCCCTTTATACCGGAATAAACGTCGGTGAACTTGAAAAAGGAGAGGGCGAGCGCCTTATGACTCTTGAAGACGAGCTTCATAAAAGAGTGGCGGGGCAGGATAGGGCAGTTAATGCGGTTGCGAAAGCCATACGGAGAAACCGTGCAGGACTTCGTGATCCCAAAAGGCCTATCGGAATTTTTCTTTTTACAGGTCCTACCGGCGTTGGTAAGACGGAGCTTTCCAAAGCTCTTGCGGAGACGCTTTTCGGTGATGAAAAGGCGCTTTTGCGTTTTGATATGTCAGAATATTCGGATAAGGTTTCCGTAACGAAGCTTATAGGCTCTCCTCCGGGATATGTCGGTTATGATGACGGCGGAGCGCTTACTGAAGCGGTAAGAAGAAGGCCGTATTCCATAGTGCTTTTTGATGAGATAGAAAAAGCGGATCCGAGTGTATACAATCTTTTTCTTCAGCTTATGGATGACGGCGTGCTTACGGATTCCAAGGGTAAAAAAGTCAATTTTACGAATTGCGTAATAATAATGACATCTAATATAGGAGCGGAATATATTTGTGGAGAGAAGAGCCTCGGCTTTACTTTTTTGAGCACCGATACGGATAAGAACGGCAGAAAAATTGTAATAAGCGAAATGAAAAAGGTATTCCGTCCGGAATTCATCAACAGAATAGACGAAACTATTGTTTTTGAAAAGCTTGACGAAACTGCGGCGAGAGCCATTGCGCAAAAATACTATGATGAACTTGCGGAGAGACTTGAAGCGGTTGGAATTGAAGCGGAATTTTCCGAAGGTGTCGTGGAATCCGCATCGGAAAAGGGCTTCGATTCAAAGAACGGAGCAAGGCCGCTTCAAAGATATGTAAGAGAGAGCGCGGAAGATCCTATTTCGGAAATGCTTATAA
>JAZLFU010000226.1:0-2765 GCA_045615915.1 Oscillospiraceae bacterium | reverse complement strand
TTCTGTTTTTTATATTTTTTTCTATCTTAATATTCATGAGCTGTAATGATGCCATACTTGCGCCCATATATGTCAATAAATCTTCAATATATTCACTTTCTTTGTAATAAACCACGTAAGATCCGCGGCGAATTGTACTTTTGGGCTCAACCAGGACTTCGCTTATCAATGTCGAAAGATCTCTGCAAAGATTCATGTAACTTACGTCAAATTCACAATGATAGTCTTTTTCGGGATTGGTAAAACTTCCGCAAACCAGATATGCTCCTTTCAAAAAATAAGGAACGCATTCTTCACTTTCTATATTTGCTCTGTTGATACGAAGATGAGGTTCTTTAGGAGAATGATAAAAAGCATCCATAACGGTCTTTCTTTCGGACGATTTTTCAATACAAACTTTACAAAGTGCTCCTCTCGCACGTTCACGTATCACTATCTTTGCCGGAACACCGCAATGAGTTGCGAGTGCTTCCGCAAAAAGTCTCGCAGTAGGCTCATGCGCAACAGAAAAACTTATTTCATCTGCCGAAAATTTATATGAAAAAAGCAAAAATCCGTAAAGAAGCGCATGAAGCGCATTTTTATCCTCAGGAATGTCTTTGCAAAGCTCATCTTTTAAATCCGTAGCGAATGACATTTTTCTTCTCCTTCGTTTTTTACCAGATTTCGATTTCCGGTTCAAGCACAAATCCGGTTTTCTTTTTTACTTCTTTTTGAACATCGCCAATAAGCGTTAATATATCTTTTGCTGTTGCACCACCGCAGTTTACAACAAAACCGGCGTGTTTGGTACTGACTTCAGCCCCACCGACTCTATATCCCTTTAATCCGCATTCATCTATAAGAGCCGATGCGAAAGCACCTTTCGGACGTTTAAATGTACTACCGGCGCTCGGTTTATCCATTGGTTGTTTTTCGTATCTCTTATTCAGTAATTCGTCCATTTTTGATTTAATTTCAGAACTGTCCGATTTTTGAAGTTTAAAAGCCGCTCCGGTTATGAAATAATCACCGTTACTGTAAATGCTGTTGCGATAGGACATTTTTAGTTCATCATCGTAAAAGCGGCCTTCATTTCCGTCTTTATCCAAATGATCAGAAAACAAGATTACGTCTTTTATTTCTCCGCCATACGCTCCGGCATTCATAAATACCGCTCCTCCTACGGAACCCGGTATTCCGTAAGCAAATTCAAGTCCGGAAAGAGAATTTTCAAAAGCAAATTTACAAAGTTTAATAAGATTTACCCCGGCAGAACAATAAACGGTTTCTTCATCTATCAAACGTATATCGGAAAAATTATTTCCGAAGTGCATTACTACACCGTTTATTCCGCTATCCGAAACCAAAAGATTTGAACCTTTTCCAATAGTATGTATTTCGATTTTGTTTTCATTGCAATATTTTATAACCGACGATATCTGAAATAAATTTTCCGGTTCGATAAAGACTTCTGCCAAACCGCCAACTCTGAAAGTTGTATAATCGGAAAGATTTATTTCACGGCTATATTTTAAATTTATACTTTTTGCAAATTTATCGAAATCTGATATATTCAAGAATTATTCTCCTTTACTTATTCTTCAAGTCCAAAATAAGAATCCCATTCATCCAAATCATTGTCGTTGTCGTTGTCGTTTTCATTTTCCGGAAGACCTATTCTTTCCATAAGTTCAATTGCAGCGTTATTGCCCATTCTCTTTTGTCTATTATTCATTGCGGCAACCTCAATAATTACAGCAAGATTGCGTCCCGGCTTTACAGGAATCGTAATAAGAGGCACTTCAACGTCAAGTATTTTTATATACTTATCCGTTGCTCCCATTCTGTCATATACTTTATTGTTATCCCAAGGCTCAAGGTTTATAACCATATCAAGTTTTGCATTTTTTTTAACTGCACCCATACCGAAAAGGTTTCTTGCATTTATAATACCTACTCCGCGAAGCTCCATAAAATGCCTGATATTTTCCGGAGACGTACCTACAAGCGTTCTTTTTGAAACTCTTCTTATTTCTACCGCATCATCAGCTATAAGTCTGTGTCCGCGCTTAATAAGTTCCATTGCGACTTCGCTTTTACCAACACCGCTTTCTCCGTAAATAAGAGCGCCCTCGCCGTAAACTTCAACAAAAACTCCATGCCTCGTTATACGTTTAGCCAAAGCTATACTCAAAGTCTGTGTAAGGCTCGCAATAAACTCGGAAGTTGCCTCTGAAGTTCTGTATAGCGGAACGTCATACTTTTTAGCAAGCTCTATAAAATTCTTATCTATATGGAGATTCCATGTAACAACCGTTATAGCAGGCCGATGAGAAAAGAATTCCTCCAATGCGCCATATAAAGTTGCTCCGAGACTTTGTAAATATTTATATTCGGTTTTACCTATTATTTGAACCCTTGAAGAATCAAAAAGCTCATAAAAACCTGCGAATTGCAAGCCCGGTCTATTAACTTCATTAGTTGAAATTTTTATTTCCGATGCATTTTCAGGCGCCCATATTTCTTCAAGATTAAATTCTTTAATTATCTTCCCTATTCTTACTCCGTAATTTGAAGCCATATTTATCTCCTTTCACATTTTAATCCAAGATATATTATACTATATTATATATCAATTTTGCAATTACTTTTTTATTACGTATCTGTGTAGGTTTGTCAATGATGTGTTACACATTGGGGAAAGCAAATAGAACCTGTTTAGGGGAGCGCCAATTGAGGGGACGCATGGGGAAATCATTGTATTGGCGTTGGCGAACAGCCAA
>JAZLFU010000225.1:0-1264 GCA_045615915.1 Oscillospiraceae bacterium | reverse complement strand
TTGCTTCTCATTTTTGAGGCAATGGAAGCAGGAAAATTTGGTCTTGAAACGAAGGTTACGGCAAGCGAATATGCCTGTTCAATGGGCGGAAGCCAGATTTGGCTAGAACCGGGCGAAGCGTTTACGGTAAACGAGCTTCTGAAAGCCGCAGCCATAAGTTCGGCAAATGATGCCTGTGTTGCTCTTGCGGAAACGGTTTCGGGTTCGGAGGAAACATTTGTCAGCCTTATGAATGAGAGGGCGGAAGAGCTCGGAATGAAAAATACCATTTTCAAAAATTGCACCGGACTTGATGCCGATGGCCATGTTTCAACGGCAAGGGATATTGCGATAATGTCTGCGGAGCTTCTGAAACATAAAGATATAAGAAACTATTCAACGGTTTGGATGGATAGCCTTCGGAACGGAGAAACGGAGCTTACGAATACCAATCGTCTTGTAAGATTTTATAAAGGTTGTACCGGGCTAAAAACAGGCTCGACGGACGAGGCGGGATGCTGTCTTTCCGCATCTGCGGAGAGAAACGGAATGGAGCTTATTTCGGTTACGCTCGGCTCTCCTAATACAAACGAAAGATTCGCTTCGGCAAGAAAGCTTCTTGATTACGGGTTTGCAAACTATGAGATTATTCCGGTAAACGTTCCGGAGGGCGAGCTTTACGATATTCCGGTTCTGCACGGAACGGAGGATTTTGTAAAACCGGTTTTCGGGAAAGCGGGCAGTATCCTACTTAAAAAAGGTCAAAATGATAAAATAACACAGAAGGTTACTCTTGCGGAGAGCGTTGAAGCACCGGTCAAATCCGGCCAGATTTTGGGTAAGGTCGAAGTATCTCTTGACGGAAAAGTAATAGGCGAATATGACGTTATTGCTGAAAAATCGGTTGATAAAATGAGCTTTTTTACGGCAATGAAAATGCTGTTTTTAGAGCTGATAGCAACAAAAATGGATTAGTTATACGGTTTAAATGAAAAATAATAAAAAATTATCAGAAAAATAAAGAATTATTAAAAACTTTACTTGCCAAAGAGAAGATTTTCGGTTATTATATATATAAGGAAATTTGAATATGGGAGCATACCGATGCTTGAACTGGATTTAAAAAATGTACGCGATTTCATCAGTGAAGATGAATTGCATCAAAAAGCAAAATCCGCGGAAAAAGCGCTTGATATACTTGTAGAGAAAAAGGGTGAAGGCTCCGAATTTACCGGTTTTATATCATATCCGGGAAATTGTAACTGCGATGAACTGGAAGAAATAA
>JAZLFU010000224.1:0-1724 GCA_045615915.1 Oscillospiraceae bacterium | reverse complement strand
ATACAAAGAAAATGAAAACCGAGCTTAATAAAAAAATCAGTTTTTTTGTAAAAACGGCTATTTGGCTGACCTGCACCGCGCTCTATTTCACTATGACTTCTCCTGTTATATTCCGCTTTACAAATAATATAGAATCCGATTTGGTTTTTATAATCGGTATTCTTGTTGCCGCCTTTGGATTAACCTTTGAAGTTATTGCCGACAAACAAAAATCTGCCGTTAAAAAATCCGATCCCAACAGATTTTGCAATACCGGACTATACAAATTGGTAAGATGCCCCAACTACCTCGGTGAACTTATTATCTGGACCGGAGTTTTCATTTCGGGATTTACCGCTTTGGTAACTCCTATCCAGTGGATATGTGCAATAATCGGATATATCGGAATAATTTTCGTTATGTTCAGCGGCGCAAAACGTCTTGAAATCCGTCAGGATAAAACCTATGGAGATAATCCGGAATACATAAAATACTCAAAAACAACACCTATAATAATTCCGTTTATTCCCCTTTACAGCGTAAAAAAACACAAATGGCTTGTTGCGTAAATAATTGAAGCATCGTTAAAAAAACGGTGCTTTTTTTATTGACAATAAAAAAACAAAGGACTAATATTATTATGTTATCGCTAATAGCGGAGGTTAAAATATGAAATACGAAAACTTGACTTTGGATGAAGAACGCGCACTCTACGGCCTTGACGGAGCGGATATAATTTCCTGCAAATTTGAAGGCCCCGCCGACGGGGAATCCGCATTGAAGGAATGTAAAAATCTTAACGTAAAAGGCTGTGATTTCCTTTTGCGCTACCCTCTTTGGCACGCAGCAAACGTAGATATGTCCGGCTGTAAAATGACGGAAACCTGCCGCGCCGCAATGTGGTACGACAAAAATATGAAAATAACCGACTGTGAACTCGGCGGAATAAAAGCGCTCCGCGAATGCTCCGATATAGAAATAAGCAAAAGCAGCGCACTTTCCACTGAATTCGGTTGGATGTGCCGCAATATCAAACTCAAGGATTTTGAGCTTACAAGCGAATATCCCTTTTTCCATACGGATACGATGGACGTTGAAAACCTCAAAATGAAGGCAAAATATTCTTTCCAATATACAAAAGACGTAACCATCCGCAATTCCTTTCTCGACACAAAAGACGCATTTTGGCACAGCGAAAACGTAACCGTTACAGACAGCATAATAGAAGGCGAATATCTTGCCTGGTACTCAAAAAATCTTCATCTTATACGCTGCAAAATTATCGGAACACAGCCTCTCTGTTATTGCGAAAACCTCATAATGGAAGACTGCACGATGGAGGAAACCGATCTCTCCTTTGAAAACAGCTCCGTAGAAGCCACCGTAAAAGGAAATATTTTAAGCGTAAAAAATCCCGAAACAGGATTTATCAAAGCTGACAGCATCAGTGAAATAATTCTTGATAAACATTTACGACCGGGCGCAGACTGCAAGATAGAAACAGCACAATAATTCAATAAAGGTCTTCCTATTGCGGAAGGCCTTTTTTATTTACAATTATTCTATTGCAAATATAAATTTTTGCATTATAATATTACCTGGGAGATGATTTAGTGAAAATTATCAATTTCGGCTCACTCAATATAGACCACGTTTATCCGGTTGACCATATCGTTCGTCCCGAAGAAACGGTAAGGGCAAAGAAAGCGACCTTTTTCCCCGGCGGAAAAGGGCTTAATCAGTCT